>JBIKPT010000205.1:0-4616 GCA_044357355.1 Chitinophagales bacterium | reverse complement strand
TCATTGATGTCATCCGATGTAATGGGAAAATGATGTGTGTATAAAAAACGTTCCGGCAGATGAATCTTGACTCTTTCCATATTTTAAAAGGTGTTGCGGACAAAATAAGTAAAAATAATTTGTTATAAGGAATAAGTTAATAAGAAGACTTTTTTATTCATTTGATTATCAAGTTCAGACCTTTGTCACTTTTTTTCTTAATCAAAAAAAGTAACCAAAAAAGACAAGGCAAAAATATCGCTCTACGCTAGCAGCCAAGCTCAGCTGGCGATTTTTGTCATCCCACGCTTTTTTACATCCTGCATGTTCCAACATGTAGTTCTTTATTTTGAAAAAATAATTACTAAAAACAGTATAAAAGGTTTAAAATACTAAACTATATTTTCAAAGAGGAATGCCTGTACTCATTACTCAATTAAAACTTTTGAGATATAGCTGCCATTATCTGTTTCCAGTTGCAGCTGATACATGCCTTTTGCCAGGTATGAATAATCTAATTGAATGGTGTTGTCATTCTTATATACTCTAGAGTCTATTATTTTTCCTGTTATATCAAACAAGGTTAAAACAGCCGTTGCATAAATCTCCTTCACTGTCAGCATAAAAGTGCCATTTGACGGATTTGGGAATAATTCCGCTTTTAAATTCTTGTTTTGACGTATTCCTGTAGTTATGTCTAATGCACTGCAGTTTATTACTTTTGACTGAAGTGTATCCATCTTTGACAGATTCGCTCCTGCATTTGTATAAAAAGCAGAGATGGCTGAACAATCTCTTTTTAACCAAAAATCCAACCAGGGCTTCAGCAACAACAAAACATTCTCCTGCTGTTCAACTCTTTGTATATACGTTGTTCCAAAACAAGCAAGTGTTTCTCCTAATTCACAAGGAGTTTTATCCGGGTCAGCAAACTGACAATGAGAGCCATCTTTTATGTTAGCAAAAAATTTGTATTCAGATTTCAAATTTTGATACATGGTTTTGCTGTTACCCACCGGTGGTGCCACACAATCTTTAGAACCTGTAAATATCAATCCTGGTCTGGTAATGTTTTTAGCAGCTTCCGTGGCTACAATTCCATAAATGCCAAATGTTTCTGCTGCTGAGAAATTAAAAAAAGTGGTAATATCCGAAACACCATTCATAGCCAGAAAAGAAGCACCGCCACCCATGGAATGTCCGCCAATGGCAGTGTAGCCATTTGTTTTCTGATATAAAAATGAAGTGGCTGTATCACCGTAATTTCTTAAAATACGTGCAACAAATAATTCATCTCTACCAAATTCTGCATGATTTGGTGTGCCTTCTTCGGTGGCCGGAAAGCTGACAATATATCCTGCTGAAGCCAACGATTGTGCCAGCCATTGATAGGCCAAAGATGACATTAAAAACCCGTGCCCAAATGATACTACAGGAAATTTAGTACTGTTATCCAGCACCGGAACATTCGTGCCTGCCGTTGCTGCAGGATAATAGATATTCGTGATAATGTTTCTGAAACGAGACTGGTCCCGTACAGTTATAAACCTGAAACCTACATTGTATTGCGAAAATGCAACGGAAGCGATCAGGATAAAATAAATAGTAATGGTAAAGTTTTTCATAATTTTCAGATTGAATATCAAACAAACGTTTGGTAAAAATAATTAGTTTTATCTGAAAATTATAATACAATTATGAAGATCTTGTTCAAAAGTGTAATCTAGCCTGAATAGGAATATCCAACGGACAAAAATCAGCTTTTAAATATTTAAAATGAGCAGTTATAGCAATCATACCAGCATTATCTGTACAGTATTGAAAATCAGGTATGTATGTATTAAAATGATGCATTTCTCCAACGGCTTTCAATTGCTTTCTGAGTTCAGAATTTGCACTTACACCACCAGCGATGGCAATTTCATTTATACCGGTTTCTTCAGCAGCTTTTATAATTTTTTTCATCAATACAGATATAATAGTATGCTGTACAGAAGCACAGATATCATTTAGTCGCTCTGAGATGAAATTAGGATTCTTTTTTGTTTCCTTTTGAAGAAAATATAAAATATTAGTTTTCAGTCCGCTGAAAGAAAAATTGAGGTGCTCAATTTGCGGTTCTGTAAACTTAAACGCATGTGGATTTCCCAATTGCGCGTATTTATCAATTAATGGTCCGCCAGGATAAGGCAAGTTCAGCATTTTTGCCGTTTTATCGAAAGCTTCGCCGGCTGCATCGTCTATTGTTTCACCAATGACCTGCATATCCAGATAATCTTTTACCAATACAATTTGTGTGTGTCCGCCGGAAACGGTTAAGCATAAAAACGGCAATTTTGGTGTAGGCACATCTATAAAATGTGCTAAAACATGTGCCTGCATATGATTTACGTCTATTAACGGAATTTGCAGTGCCTGCGCAAAAGACTTTGCAAAGATACCGCCTACCAGCAAAGAACCCATCAAACCAGGTCCACGCGTAAAAGCAACAGCTTTAATATCCTTTTTTGAAATTCCGGCCTTTTTAATAGCTTCTGTCACTACCGGAATGATATTTTTGGTATGCTCTCTTCCGGCAAGTTCAGGCACTACACCACCATATTGTTCGTGTATTTTCTGGTTAGCTGTAAGATTGGAAACCACCTTTCCATTGATGCATACAGCGACAGATGTATCATCACAAGATGACTCTATTGCTAATATGACTATTTCAGGCATAATTTTTGGGTATTTTTATCGTATTTTAGCAACTTTTTATACTTCTAATTGAAAAAATTCTTTAAATATACATTCAGAACGGTTTTAGTAATTCTACTATTGCTTCTTATTCTGTTTATTTCGGCCTTTTATTTAATTCAACAACCAAAAGTTCAAACGTATCTTGTTCACAAAGTAAGTGAATATTTATCAAAACAAACAGGCAGTGAAGTGAAAGTTGATTCGGTAAGTATTAACTTCCTTAGAACGGTAGAAATATATAATGTTTACTTGTCTTCTCAGAAAAGCAAAAACGATACTATTTTATTTGCTAAAAAGCTGAATGCGGACCTGATGCTTGGGAAAACGTTACTGGATCAAATTGGCAGTATTCGTCAAAGTAAAATCTATATAGACAATGTAAGTTTGGATGGCCTGAAATTTAACGGCTACCGTGCAAAAAATGACAGCACCTATAATTTTCAGTTTTTACTGGATCAGTTTAAATCAAAAGATCCGAAACCAAAACAAAAGAAAGACAGTAAACCAATAGAACTCAAACTGAATAAACTAATACTGACCAATTCTACTCTGGTATTGGACGATCCGCATACTGACAAACGAATGGATATTCGCTTTACTAAAGTATTTATAGATGTTCGAGAACTCAATATTAATCAACTGAAAATTGATGCTAAAAAAGTGGAATTAATTGATCCGTTTTTTAAGCTAACTGATTACAATGAGGTAGAAAAAATTAAAGATCCAAACAAAAAAAGTAAAGGCTTTGACGTTCAGGGTTTAGGAAAAAAGTTAAATATCAACGTAGATGAATTAATCATGAAAAATGGTAACCATTCCATGGATTTTAAAAAGAAAGATCAGAAGGCAGGAACATTTAAGATTAGTCAGATGAATATTCATGCTATAAATCTGGATATTAAAGAGTACAAATGGGATTCTACCGGCATGCATGTTAATATTGAAGAATTAAATGCTGTTTGCGACGACAATCTGAATGTAAAAAAATTACACGCGAATGCATTGCTGGATAATGATGGTATCTATCTTGATAATACAAACCTGGCTTTTAATAATTCTCACTTAAAAGGAAATTTATCTATTCAGTTCTCGGATGAATGGAGATCTTTCAGTGATTTTGAAAACAAAGTAATTATGAAAGCTGACATACGTGAAGCACATGTCAGGTCTAAAGATGTTGCCGTATTTGCACCGAAAGTTCAAAAATATGTTCCGGAAGATGTTTATATGCGCGGTTTGGTGAAGGGAAAATTATCTAATCTAAGAACTGAACAATTATATATTACAGCAGGTAAAAACACAGTTATAGATGTTACCGGTAATATAAAAGGACTTCCAAATGTTCAGCAAACGCTGTTTGATCTGAAAGTTAATGAACTCAGAACCAATCCAACAGATTTAAAACAAATACTGACTTTTGTAAAACTGCCGAAACAACTCGACAATTCTGGAAACATCACATTTAAAGGAACCTACTTTGGTTTCATCAATGATTTTGTGGCAAAAGGATTGTTAAAGACAGACAATCTTGGAAGTCTGGTTACAGATATCCGAATGAGTTTCCCTAAGAATCAAGCTCCTAAATATTCAGGAAATATATCTGCCACTAATTTAAATCTGGCAGAACTTACCGGTAATAAAAAACTATTGGGAACGGTTGATTTAGATATTAATGCTGATGGAAACGGTTTTAGCGCAAAAGATTTAAATACAAAACTAACGGGAACCATTCGAAATTTTTATTTCAACGGTTTTGTATTCGATAAAATAAAAGTGGATGGCCTTATTGTAAAAAAGAAATTTAAAGGAAAAGCATTTTTTGATGATGATTGTTTCCTGGTTGATTTTGACGGCACCGCTGATTTCAATGATTCATTGCCTAAATTTGATTTTATAAC
>JBIKPT010000054.1:0-15915 GCA_044357355.1 Chitinophagales bacterium | reverse complement strand
TTTTGAATGAGAATTCGTAAAAAAAATGTGTTTAAGTATTAAACACGTTTTAACATACTTTCATGAATTTGTACCAGTATACTATTCAAATCATATTTGAAATCCCATTCCGGATAGTGCTGCTTGAATTTTGAAACATCAGAAATATACCATATGTGATCGCCAATTCTGTTAGTTTCCACATATTGGTAGTTCATTTTATTTCCGGAAATCTGTTCACATAACGTAATTCCTTCCATCATGGAGCAGTTGGAGAAACGACTGCCACCGGCATTATATGCTTCGCCTTGTTTAGGATTCTGATAAAAATGCCAGAACATATTTACTAAATCATAGCTGTGTATATTATCGCGCACCTGTTTTCCTTTATAGCCAAATATATTATACTGGGTTCCGGTAATAGCACACTTCATTAAATAGGATAAAAAACCATGCAGCATGGCACCACTGTGATTAGGTCCGGTAAGACAACCACCACGAAAAACACCGATATTCATACCAAAATAACGTCCGTATTCCTGACACATTATATCTGCAGCTACTTTAGATGCTCCAAAAACGGAATGTTTGGTATGGTCTAAACTCATGAACTCATCAATTCCATTTTTATAATAAGGATGTGACTCATCAATTTCCCAGCGAGTGTCAAGTTCAACCAATGGTAAGTAATTAGGATTGTCACCATATACCTTATTGGTTGAAGTGAAAATGAATACAGCCTGAGAAGCATATAATCTTGTGTATTCCAGCATGTTTAATGTTCCATTAGCATTTACCGTAAAATCCGTAAAAGGCTCTTTGGCAGCCCAGTCGTGTGATGGCTGCGCCGCAGTATGAACTATTAACTTAATATCTTCATTGTATTCTTTGAACAGGCTTTCCAGGGCTGCATTGTCTCTAATGTCAATATTGTAATGTTTGTAATTTTGATACTTTTCTTCAAGTTTATTTTTATTCCAGGAGGTTGATGCGTCCTGTCCGAAAAAATAAGAACGCATATCATTATCAATTCCTACAATTATGTCAAATTTATCAGCAAAAAACGCTACAGATTCGCTTCCAATTAATCCGCCTGAGCCTGTTACAATACAAATATTCATGTTTATAAATTTTTAGTGTGTAAAGTTACGCTTTTTTGCTAAAATAAATTAACCTTTGCGCCTAACTAATTATGGCATACGAAAAACCTGTTCTGAAAATTTCATTTTGTTTTAATCCTTTAAAAATAAAGGATTTTCTGAGCGCATTTGAAATATTAAAAATCATTAAAACAAAATCGGAAACAAAATATACCTATGAGAAAATTTCGACCGATGTGGTTCAATCATTCAGAAGGTCATTTCCGATTGAAGTAAACTCTGTTTTGGATTATTTTACCTATGAAAGCCTGAAGTTTCAAGCTTCAGAACATACGAAGTTCTTCAAGAAACAAAAATCCGGTACTTCTCTGGAGCAATATCTGTCAAAAGCAATGAATCGTGATTTGCAGAAATATTTTATTGAATTAGCTAATGTGCAGGACAGCTTTGCTATCTATCATAAAACGATTAATTCAAAAACCAATAATTTACTCACTGCACCCTGTAAGTTTTCTGATATCAAACCAAAAATCTGGTTTGAAGTAATTAAGCTTATTGATAGAAGCCTTTCCGTTTTGTGTTGGGTGGATATCGAAGACAAGGAAGTAGAATTATCTCATTTTAACCGGAATAATTTTCTGCTGGAATATGGAAATGTTTATTATTTCTTGTCTTCCTCAGACGCTCAAATATTAGATTGGCTGCTAGAAACAAAACCGGAACGTTACGGTAAAAATCCGGCACAATTTACTTCTCATATTATTAAGCAGTTGGAATTAAAATACCTGGTGAAGAAAGAAGGTGTTTTTGAAAAGAAAGTGATAGAAGTTGAGCCGGTGAATTGTATTTTGTTAAGTGAAATCAATAGTGGTTCTTTTCTGATGCTCACACCACAATGGAAATATGAAGATGTTTTGCTGGAAGGTGAGTTTAAAGAAGAACATGAAATTACCATAGGTGGTGAATTGTATTGCATTAAACGCAGTAAAGAAAAAGAACAAGAATTTGTAAATAGTATTAAAGAGCTGCATCCGGATTTTGCAAAACAATTCAGTGGATATTTTTATCTTCCTTTTGAGGAAGCCAAAAAGAAAAATTGGTTTTTAAAGACCTATCATAAATTACTGGATGAGAATGTTGAACCGATAGGAATGGATATGATGCGGCATTTCAGGTATTCGCAGCATGCAGTAAAAACCGATTTGTTGAATATAAAAACTAAAGATTTTCTGATTGAAGCCGATATAGAAATTAGTTTTGGTGATGAGAAAGTGAACCCGAACGAAATCCAGAAGATTTTGTACAATAACCAGAAAAATATTCTGCTGAAAGATAACAGTATTGGTGTTTTAGATGATGAATGGATTACCAATTACAGTGCCGTTATCAAACACAGTAAAATAGAAAAAGGCAGGATTTCTTTTCCGCAATGGTTGCTCATCAGTGCCAGAGAAATTGCACAGTTGCAGGAACTGAAACTGGTGATTGATGTAAACTGGTGGCAAAAGTGGCAGCAATGGCAGGATGTGAATCAAACAGTATATGAAGTGCCGAAAATAGTGCAGGCAACACTGCGTCCTTATCAGCAAAAAGGATTTGAATGGATGAAATTACTTTCGGAAATCCATGCAGGTGTTTGTCTGGCAGATGACATGGGTTTAGGAAAAACATTACAAACGATTTGTTTTTTAGCATCTCATTTTGAACAGCAACCGGATGCAAAATTCATTATCGTCTGTCCAGGTTCATTGATTTACAATTGGCAACAGGAACTTCAAAAATTTTGTCCTTCGCTGACATCCTTTGTGTACTATGGCAATAACCGAAAGATGGATGATTTCATGGCACAAAAATCATCTATCCTTATCACAGCATATTCCACCTTGCGTGCCGATGTAGACAAACTGAAGAATGTATTCTGGAATACGATAGTGCTGGATGAAAGTCACAACATAAAAACATTGTATGCACAGGCCACTAAAGCAGTGTATCAGGTGATTGCAAAACATAAAATAGCCTTGAGTGGTACACCAATCATCAACAACACGTTTGATTTGTACGCGCAATTAAATTATCTATTGCCCGGATTTTTAGGATCGCAGGAGTTTTTCAGGAAAGAGTATGTATTACCCATCGACAGGAATAAAAACACCGACAAGATTGAAGCATTACATAAACTTACCAATCCGTTTATTTTACGCAGAACCAAAGCCCAGGTGGCAAAAGATTTACCTGAAAAAACAGAATTGGTTTTGTGGTGTGAAATGGAAGAGTCACAACAGGAAGTCTATGATTCAGTGAAAGAAAGTATTCGCAAAAGTGTTTTCCTGAATATAAAAAACGAAGGCCTCAATAAAAGCAAGCTCTCTGTATTGCAAGGTATCATTAAATTAAGACAGGTGTGTTGTTCGCCGTTGTTGCTGAAAGAGGAACTGACAGGAAATATTCCGTCTGTTAAAATTGATGTACTGCTGGATGAACTGATGAATAATCTATCCAATAATAAGGTGTTGGTATTTTCTCAATTTAAAGAAATGCTGCATTTGATTGCTGCAAGATTACAAGAAAATAATATTTCGTTTTTTCATTTTGATGGCGATACGAAGCTGGAAGAAAGGAGAGACCTGGTGGCAAAATTTCAGGAAGAGCATGACACGACAAATGTTTTTCTGATGAGTTTGAAAACGGGAAATGCAGGTATTACGTTAACGGCTGCCGATTATGTTTTTCTGGTGGATCCTTGGTGGAATGCTGCAATAGAGCAACAGGCCATTGACAGAACACATCGTATTGGACAAACAAAAAATGTGTTTGCTTATAAGATGATTTGCAGAAATACTATTGAAGAAAAAATCATTGAAATACAGCAGCGCAAGCAAATCACTTCGGATGCACTAATCAGCGAAGAAGATGGCTTTGTGAAAAATCTTACTCAAGACGATATTGCTTATTTATTTGAGTAGAAATACGTAATGCATATGTTCAGGTAGCTTCAGTATTTATTACAACTTACTCAAACTATCTTCCAATGATTGTAATTTGGATTGTCCGTCAGCCATTTTTTTACGTTCGTTTTCGATGATTTCCGGTTTTGCGTTGGCGACAAATTTCTCGTTGCCGAGTTTCTTCTCAACCGATGCAATGAAACCTTTGTAATAATCTATTTCTATCTGTATTTTTTTCTTTTCACTTTCCGTATTAATCTGAACACCGGTTTCTATGAATATCTTATCTGTCTGAATGAGTTGCGAAACAGCATTTGACACTTCACTGTTTGTAAACAGAATCGGATAGATATTGGCAATTTTTTCGATTAACGTACCAAATTTATTATACAAGTTTTTATCCGATGCTTGAATATGAATGGTTAATTTTATTTTAGGAGATAATCCATTTTTATTTCTTACATCGCGAATAGAAGAAATAATTTCTTTTAATTTTTCAACTTCCTGTATGATTTTTAAATCATAATTTCCAACAATAGGATAGGCTGCAACTATAATATCTTCATTTTCATTTTTAGCATCTGTATCATGAAGATAATGATAGATTTCTTCAGAAATAAATGGCATAAACGGATGCAGTAATTTCATCAGTTCTTCAAAATATCCAACAGTCTTCTGATAAGAAATAGTATCAATTTTTTCACCATAAGGTGGTTTTACAAACTCCAGATACCAGGAGCAAAAATCATCCCAGATAAATTTATACAAATCAATCAAGGCTTCAGATAAACGATAAGAGGCATAGGATTTCTCCAGATTTTCTTTAAGTAATTCCAGCTTGTTTTCAAACCAAACAAAAGCATCCTGATTGATATTGTTGGCAGTTTCTTCAGTTTCCCAGCCTTTCACCAATCGTAATGCATTCCATATTTTATTGGTGAAATTTCTGCCTTGTTCGCATAGCTTTTCATCGAATGGTAAATCATTTCCTGCAGGAGAACAGAACAGCATTCCTGTGCGTACACCATCTGCGGAATATTTATCAATCAGATCCAATGGATCCGGTGAGTTGCCCAATGATTTCGACATTTTACGGCCTTGTTTGTCGCGCACAATGCCTGTTAAATACACATTCGTAAATGGCTTTTCATTGCGGTATTCATAACCGGCAATAATCATTCTAGCCACCCAAAAAAACAAGATTTCCGGCGCGGTCACTAGGTCATTAGTTGGATAGTAATAATTGATATCAGCACCATCCGGATTTTTAAACCCATCGAAAACAGAAATCGGCCACAACCACGAAGAAAACCAGGTGTCGAGTACGTCCTCATCCTGAGATAGAGTTGAGAGTTGAGAATTGAGAGTTGGGAATTTTTCTTTGTAAATAACTAATGCTTCTGCTTCCGTTTTAGCCACTACAACATTTCCTTTGTCATCATACCAGGCTGGTATTCGGTGGCCCCACCACAACTGACGTGAAATACACCAGTCATGTACATTTTCCATCCAGTGTTTATAGGTGTTTTTAAATTTATCCGGAATCAGCTGGATGTTGTCGTTCATCACATTTTCCAATGCAGGTTTGGATAATTCATCCATTTTTAAAAACCATTGCATGGATAATTTCGGTTCGATAACGGCATCCGTTCTTTCTGAATAACCAACTTTATTCTTGATTTCTTCAATTTTTACCAGATGTCCTTTTTCTTCTAAATCAACAGCGATTTTTTTACGAACAGCAAAACGGTCTTCGCCAATGTATAATTGCGCTTTCTCGCTTAGTGTTCCGTCAGGATTCAACGTATCTATTACTTCCAGATTATGTTTGATGCCCAGATTGTAGTCATTGATATCGTGTGCAGGTGTCACTTTTAACGCACCGGTCCCAAATTCAATATCAATATACTCATCAAAAATAATCGGAACAGCACGGTTGATTAAAGGAACGATTGCAAATTTTCCTTTTAAATTTTTGTAGCGTTCATCCTCAGGATGCACGCAAATAGCCGTATCGCCTAAAATGGTTTCAGGACGCGTCGTGGCAATTGTTATATAGTTGATGGTCGATGGTCGATGGTCAATCGATTCTTGGCCATGGACTGTGGACTGTGGACTATCGACGATTTCGTAACGAACATAAAACAATTTGGAGTTGACTTCCTTATGGATCACCTCTTCATCGGAAACGGCAGTTAATCCTTTCGGATCCCAGTTGACCATGCGCACACCACGGTATATTTTTCCTTTTTTATGTAAGTCAATAAACACATCTATAACCGCCTCACTTAAATCTTCTTCCATCGTAAAACGGGTTCTGTCCCAATCGCAAGATGCGCCCAGTTTTTCCAGCTGTTTCAGAATGATACCGCCGTATTTCTCTTTCCATTCCCAGGCATGTTCCAGGAATTTTTCACGGGTAATATCTTTCTTGCTGATGCCTTGTTCTTTCAGTAAATTCACCACTTTCGCTTCCGTAGCAATAGAAGCATGGTCAGTTCCCGGCACCCAACAGGCATTCTTTCCCTGCATACGTGCTTTTCTGATCAGGATATCCTGTATGGTATTGTTGAGCATATGTCCCATGTGTAGCACACCTGTGACGTTTGGCGGTGGTATGACAATGGTATATGGTTCGCGTTCATCAGGAACGGATTTGAAATATTTTTTTTCGAGCCAGTGTTGGTACCACTTTGATTCGATTTCGCGGAGATCTAAATTCTTTGGTAGTTCTTGCATCTTATTGTTATAAAAGATGCTGAAACAAGTTCAGCATGACATATCACAAAAGTACAAAATAGTTATTTTACAACTATTAATTGTTAATCGTCAATTGTTAATTGTCAATTAATTAATTAGTGGAAATAGGCTCAACGGTAAAGCCTTGTTTTTTTAATAAATGAATAAGTCCGTTTTCACCGCTTAGATGACCTGCGCCTACGGCGATAAAACAGGATTTTAATTGCATCTTAGTTTGAAGTTTCGGAATCCAGTTGGAGTTTCGTTTGTCTAATAATTTTTCATTCAGAACTTTGTCTTCATCAGCATCAATTAATTTTGACAATTTAGCTAAATCCTGTTTTTTGTAAAGTTCTATTAGCTGGTCTAGCTTTTGTGTTTCTGAAGAGTAGCCTTTTATTGTTTCTGTCAGGCTTTTCAATTGAATTTCTAACGGAATACTTTCCAGAAAAAGCAATTGTTCTTCAAAAGTTTCTAAGCCAGAAATTGTTTTACTGTCATTTTCTGCCATTTTCTTGAAGTTTTGCTCATATGATTCTTTTTCCTGACCCAGGTATTTAAAGTAAATTAATTGTTCAATATAAAAAGGTTTTAACCTTGAATACAACATCTCAAACGTATATTTTTTAATGCCAATAGAATCCTGCATAAATGTTTCCAGAACCTGATAGTCTGAATCACTCATAAAGTTTTTTATGGTTTTGCCGCTGTCCAGTAAACTTAATTTTGTTAATGCTGACACGTCAATATTTTCCATGTCCAGTTCCATAATCAGTTCTTCACATTGTTTTATCTTCTTTTTTACATTCTTACCTAAAAAATAATTTTCCTGATCGATAATATGAATGGTTCCGTACAGATAAGAAGGTTTGCTTAAACTGTTGCCGGAAATTTGCCATAATAATGAATTATTGCTGTTTATTGGTTTATCGAGAACAGGCAATAAAGTTGTTTCTTTATCTTTTTTAGGTGGTTTAAATGCTGAACATACTAAAACAGAAAACAGGATTCCGGTGAAAGTGAAGATATTAATTGGATATTTTTTTATCATTGGCTTAAAATAAAAAAGTTGCATTTACTGCAACTTTCGTTAATTAGTATAGTTGATTTTATTGCGGTTGAACCCAAGGTGTTTTTCTCGGACTCACATAGGTTTGTTTATATTCTTCCAGATTTTTGTTTTTGGAAGGCATCCAGAAATCCTGACCAAGAAAACTAACGATTGGTTCAAACTGCGGAACGGCAATATATCCTTTAAGCGGCATAATTAGTTTGAAATCCGGTGTCAGCACACAAAAAGTTGGATAAGAAAGTTGATTTTGCATGAAATAAGCAGCCAGTTCGTGATAACCGTTTCTTCCACCTGGAACAAACAACCAGTTTTTATCCATAAAACGGATAGTATCTCTGCGTTCTGCATCAAATTTCACACAGTAAAAATATTTAGACATGATTTCAGCAACAGTTGGATCATCAAACGTATTCTTATCCATCACTTTACACCAGCCACACCAGGAGGTATAAAAATCGACAAAAATATTTTTAGGATTTTTTTCGTTCAGCTTTACCATTTCCTCCCAGCTTAACCAATTGATTTTAGCTTCACCGGCAACTTCAGTTTTTGCAGTTGCAGTAGCAGAACTTTCATTTTTTGGAGGCGCACCGGCATGTGAAGTGATGTATAAAAGTCCCAGAAATATCGGTAATATATTTTTTATTTTTTTCATGTTATTGAGTACTTATTTTATTGACCTGTTTGATATTGTTGGAAATCCATAGATTTATAGCTGCCGCTACTAAAATATTTTAAAATGATACTCAACGTTTCCACATCTTTGTAGCCTGGAAATGCTTGCAATTTATTGCCGTTTTCATCTAAAACAACCAATGTTGGATATCCTAATTTTCCGCCAACACTACCTAAGTCCATGGCTAACTGGTTTGCTCCACGCGCACCGGTTTTGGTAAAATTGTATGTTTTTCCATTAAAAGAAACAGGATTTGGCGTTTCAGCATTAAACTTCACTGTGGTAAAGCCATCATTCAATAAGGAGATGATACTTGATTCCTGATAAGTATTTTCATCCATTTTTTTGCACCATCCGCACCAGTCGGTATATAAATCAACCAAAATGAATTTCTTTCCGGCAGCTTTGTTTTCAGTGACAGCATTTTCAACGGCTGTCCACTTTAAATCACTTTCTGTTGATATTGAATTTTTGATGCCTGCGCTTGCAGAATTAAGTGTACAGATTGAAATGACCAATAGTACGTATCCTGCAATTTTTAACTTTTTCATGTTTAATTTGTTATTTTTATGAGGTATTGCAAATTTAATACCAATCTTATCGATTTTGTAAATTTAACGAATAAAGTGTGGAAAGAAAAATAATTGTTTCAGTTTCAGGTGCCAGTGGGGCAATATACGCTAAAGTATTGTTTGATAGGCTTTTACATATTAAAAATCAAATTTCAAAAGTAGGTGTGGTCATGTCAGACAACGCAAAAGAAGTATGGAAATATGAACTTGGAAATGATGTATATAAAGACTATCCGTTTGATTTTTACGAAAAGAATGATTTTATGGCACCTTTTGCGTCAGGTTCTGCCAAATATGATACGATGGTTATTTGTCCGTGTTCTATGGGCACTTTAGGCAGAATTGCCGGTGGAATTTCTAATGATTTAACGACCCGTGCTGCCGATGTGATTTTAAAGGAAAGACGTAAGTTGATTTTAGTCGCACGTGATACACCCTACAATCTCATTCATATTAATAATATGAAAACCGTTACGGAAGCCGGTGGAATTATTTGTCCGGCAACACCTAGTTTTTACAGCCGGCCGCAAACCTTTGAAGCGTTGGCTGCAACCGTAATAGACAGAGTAATTGATTTATGCGGTTTTGAAAATGAATCTTACAGATGGAATGAAAATTAGCGTTAATTATTGTACTCAGTTTCGTCAATTACTTTCGATGGAGAAAATACCTTCCTGAAATATAAAAAGTATTTTTTTTCTTCAGCAACCTGATAATTTGAAATAACAAAATTAATAATCGGATATTCCATTCCTGAATTTGGTTGTATAACAAAACTATCTTTTAATAATGCAGTTTGATATTTTGGAATTGCAAAAACTAAAGTAGAATCATTTTTTATTTTGCTGGTTATTTTTTCTAATATTCTATCATTCGGAATTTCCGTTTTATTCGGCCATTCCGTTAGTATTTTTGATTGATGAGAATGCAGAATATTGCAGGCAGTAAAATCAGGAATAACAAGCAAATTTGGTATTGATTTTTTTAAGGAATCCAATTCCTGCAATACTAAATAAGTATTCTTGTTGGTATAAATTCCATATGCACCTTCCACTAAATTATCTAATTTATAAGTAAGGTTTTTAACAGTTAATTCTCTGTAGATAGTATGTGTTCTGGTATAATAAAAGGTGATTATTAGTAATGCAAGTACAACTATAATAGACCTGTTTAAATAGTTTGTTTGAGTGGAAATAATACTATAAAATAACAACATTGAAAGCACGCCGCCAATAAATAATGCAGGTGTATTATATCCAACCGAAATAGAAACCGACCAGGCCAGAAGTGCTGTAACTATTGGAAGTGTGACGGATTCTTTTTGATTAAACTGATATAATAATTCACCGCCAATAATTCCCAAAAATAGAAACCCAAATTTGCCGTGGTAATGATTGGTGATCATTAATATGCAGGCAAATAGCAAGACTAAAACGGATAAATATAATTTGTCAAAATTTAGTTTACGGTAAACCAATAAACCAATAAAACCTGCATAAACAACTGGATTAGAAAGGTAAGAAAATACACCAACTTTTAATAATTCATTATGTCCGCTGAGTTGAACCATCAAATCATTCCAGCCGCCATAAATGGATATCAGTAAAATATAAATTAGCAGTGGGAAAAATCCGAAAATGGTATTTAATGCTAATTTTTTTCTTCCAAATAATACAAGAGTAAATGGTAAAACCACTAAGTAATTCTGTTTGCATAAAGCAGCAAATCCGATAAAAATGAAACCGATAAAATTCCATTTGTTTTCAGTTGTGATCAGGTTTAATCCAATCATACACATCAGCAATCCGTCAATAGTATGCAATACCGAGGCAGGAAAATAATGAACATTAAAAACAAAGCAAATTAGAATTAGCGTGTATTTCTTTAAAAGAGAAATTTCCGTTTTAGAATAGCTAAGTATAAACCGGATCCATAAAAATGCAATCAACACTTGCTCTAACCAAAACACAAATCGGGAAACCAGAAAAAAACGTGTTTTAGAAATCAATAATTCAGGAATGTGCAGATAGGCATAACCTAATGGTCGTACCGAAGAAAAATCAACATGCGGAATCTGTCCGTTCATCACGCGGTTGGTAGCTGATAAAACAAATCCTTCATCTGTTGGATTGAAACCATAGTTTGAAAATAATACATGACAGATGCTTGTTAAAAACAAGATAAATGAGATATCATAGGTTGTCCTCTTTGCCATAACTTATTGCTCAAATATAAATTAAATAGTTTGTGTTCTTAGTGTCTTGGTGGGATTAAGTCATAACTTCTAACACAAGCATAAACTCATTTATACGTTCAATTGTATTTCATTGCTTATTTTTGCAGCGTAAATGTCAAAAAAATAATAATATTTTTTGCGTTCTTTGCGCCTTTGCGTGAATAAAATAATCAATTAAAAGATAAAAAATGATTTACGATTTCAAAGAAATAGAAAATGCAGCTAATAAGAAATGGAATGATAAAAAAGTTTATAAAGTTTCAACTACTTCAGATAAACCAAAGTATTATGTGTTGGATATGTTTCCTTATCCAAGTGGAGCAGGATTGCATGTTGGTCATCCTTTAGGTTATATTTTCTCAGATATTTATGCGCGTTATAAACGCATGAAAGGCTTCAATGTGTTGCATCCTATGGGTTTCGATGCATTCGGGTTGCCGGCAGAACAATATGCGATTCAAACCGGTCAGCATCCGGAAAAAACCACCAAAGACAATATCGAAACCTACATTAAACAATTACAGAAAATTGGTTTCAGTTATGATTGGTCTCGTCAAGTAACCACTTGCGAACCTGAATATTATAAACATACGCAGTGGATTTTTCTTCAACTTTACAATTCTATTTATTGTTATAAAAATCAATTTGCTTATAAAGTAGATGTGTTAATCAAACATTTTGAAGAACACGGAAATCATAACAATACTGCCTATACAACTACAGATGTACCGGCATTTTCTGCGGAAGATTGGAAGAACTATTCTGCTTTAGAAAAACAAGCTATTTTGATGGAATATCGGTTGGCTTATCAAAAAGAATCTTTTGTAAACTGGTGTCCGGCTTTAGGTACGGTATTAGCAAACGATGAGATTGTAAATGGTGTGTCAGAACGTGGCGGTCATCCGGTGGAAAAGAAAAAAATGTCGCAATGGTTTTTGCGCATCACAGCATATGCAGAACGATTATTGCAAGGCTTGGATACATTGGATTGGAGCGAAAGCATGAAAGATATGCAACGCAACTGGATTGGAAAATCAATAGGAGCGATGGTATCTTTTCCGTTAAAAGGTCATGATAATAAAATAGAAGTTTTTACCACAAGAGTAGATACCATTTTTGGAGTATCGTTTATAGTAATTGCGCCGGAACACGATTTAGTCAATCAAATCACCACACCTGAATTTACTGCTGCTGTAGAAGAATATAAAAAAGTATGTGCTTCTAAATCGGATATCGAGCGACAAGCAGAAAAAGTAGTGTCCGGACAATTCACGGGTGCGTATGTGTTGCATCCGTTTACACAGCAAGAAGTACCTGTTTATATTGCTGATTATGTGTTGGCTGGTTATGGAACCGGTGCGGTGATGGCAGTGCCTTCCGGCGATCAGCGTGATTATTTATTCGCAAAAACAATTGTAAAAAGAGATTTTCCAAACAAATGGTCAGACGACTTCAAGTCGTCCGAACATTCAAACAAAATCATCATTCCAATTTTAGATGCGCAACAAAACATAGAGGACGAAGCAGATGCTACCAAAGAAGGCAAGTATATCAATTCTGATTTTATCAATGGCATTCATTATAAAGAAGCAACGACTTTATTAATTCAAAAATTAGAAGAGAAAAAGTTAGGCTACGGCAAAGTAAATTTCCGCATGCGTGATGCAGGATATTCTCGTCAAAGATATTGGGGCGAGCCGTTTCCGATTTATTACAATAAAGACGGAATTATTCATACCGTTTCTGAAGATAAATTGCCGGTAATTTTACCAAATGTTGATTCGTACAAACCTACAGGAACAGGCGAAAGTCCATTGGCAACAGCAACTGAATGGGTAACGCAACATGGCGAAGGTACACGCATGGAAACCGATACGATGCCAGGTTATGCAGGTAGTTCCTGGTATTTCCTGCGTTACATGGATCCGGAAAATCCAACAGAATTAGTAAGCAAAACAGCACAGGAATACTGGCAAAATGTGGATTTTTATGTAGGTGGTTCTGAGCATGCCGTTGGACATTTATTGTACTCGCGTTTTTGGCATAAGTTCTTAAAAGATATAGGCAAAGTAAGCACCGAAGAACCATTTAAGAAAATGGTAAATCAAGGAATGATTCAAGGTGTAAGTAAGTTTGTATTTGCCGATAATGTAATTAAACTAAATACATACAATAGGGTCACAAGCTTTTCGAATATGATATATATAAGTAAAGGATTGAAAGACTCATTATTTTCAGGCAAAATGAGTATAGATGACATGTGCTCTTTGATAAAAAAACAATATCCGAATTTATCAATTGGTGAAGTTGTAAAAGGTTTAGAACATAAAACTCCACATTGGACAACAAATGCATTACATATTGACATAAAATATGTAGATTCTATAAATGATACTCTTGATTTCAAAAAATTAATTGAAGAAGATATAAATTTTAAAGATGCTATTTTCATTACTGAAGAAGATGATAATTATTACTGCGGTAGAGAAGTAGAAAAAATGTCCAAGTCAAAATTCAATGTTGTAAATCCGGACCAAATCATTGAGCAATACGGTGCAGATACTTTCCGTATGTATGAAATGTTCTTAGGTCCAATTGATACAGCCAAACCATGGGATACTAATGGTATTTCCGGTGTTTCCGGCTTCCTGCGCAAATTCTGGCGTTTGTTTTACGATGATTTGGGCAATGCGAAAAACATAGATGCGGAACCAGCACAGGATGAATTAAAAATCCTGCATAAAACTATCAAAAAAGTAAACGAAGATATCGAACGTTTAGGTTTCAATACCTGTGTGTCTACTTTTATGATAGGTGTAAACGAACTGGCAAAACTGAAAACGGTTTCCAGGTCAACCTTGTCTGATTTGGTAAAATTGATTGCACCTTTTGCACCGCACATGGCTGAAGTGCTATGGACAGAAACTTTAAAGAATGATTCTTCTGTGGTTGATGCTTGTTTTCCGGCACACGACGAACAATATTTAGTAGAATCTACCTTTAATTATCCAATACAAATCAACGGAAAGCACCGTGCCAATATCGAAATTCCATTGGATATGCCGCAGGACGAGATTCAAAAACTGGTATTAAGCGACGAAAGAATCCACAAATTTACTGGGGCAAGTCCACCAAAAAAGTTTATCGTAGTTTCAGGAAGAATTATAAATGTAGTGGTATAACTATTTATAATTACTTAGTTATAAATTGATTGCATTTTTTTATGTTGTTTTAGCTATGGATAGTTGTTGAATAATTTGCTATTTGTAATCTGTTAATTATCAACAAATTCCGAATATTTCCAATAAGTTAATTTTTGACGTGAACCTAATATATTTTTGGTTAATTTTAAATAATTGCTATTTTTACAGTATTAAAGCCAAAATAAGATGATCAAAAAAATTACACTAACAGGTATGTTAGCCGTGCTGATGTTCTGCTCTTTCGCAAAAGGGTTCAAACAAGAAGCCATTTCATACCTACAAAAAAACAAAGCTGAACTCAAGTTGTCCGATCAGGATATCGCTGATTTAGTTGTAGTAGAAGATGTTCTGGATGACTATACAAACATTAACCGTGTTTGGTTACAGCAGACCACAAAAGGACTTCCATTAAAAAACGGATTGATTTCCGTTCACATTAAAGATGGTAAAGTAGTAAACTCTACGAATAGCGGTGTTTATGACTTAAACAAACAAGTTGCAACAGTTAATCCGGCTCTCTCGGCTGCCAACGCAGTTGCTCGTGCAGCTTCTTATGTTGATGCAACAAACATCGGTGCTGTTAAATTGCAGCAAAAACCAGATTCTAAAGACAAACTTTATATTTTTGAGCCGGTAACTGGCTTAACGAATATAGAAGTGCATGCGCAATTGGCATTGGTAATGGACAAATACAAGAAGGTGCATCTTGCATGGGTGGTTCAATTTCATTCATTAGACAATTATCACTTCTGGAATATAGAATTAGATGCCGCAAGCGGAGCATTAATTAATAAATCAGATCAGATTATTCATTGTTCTTTTGGTACTGGCAAATATTTAGCAGCTCAGGATCATCATGGACATGTTCACAATTCTGCTACTTCATGGATTGAAACGCCATCAACACCTCAGGGTGCTAGTGATGATGTTCAAGGTCCTCAGGCGGGTGCATACAGGGTGTACAGATATAATATCGAATCTCCAATTTATGGTTCCCGTACATTGATTAGTAATCCGGATGATGTAGTTGCGTCACCTTTCGGCTGGCATGATATTAATGGAGCTACAGGTGCTGAATACACTTACACAAGAGGGAATAACGTATGGGCATACACAGATAAACTAGATGCTAACCCGGGTACACCAAATGCTTCTTTATCTCCTGATGGTACAGCTTCATTGAATTTTGATTTCCCTATAAATTTTAATACAGAATTAGATACATTGGTAAATTCAAACGCAGTTGTAACGCAGTTGTTTTACATGAACAATATTATCCATGACGTAATGTTCAAACATGGATTCACAGATGCCAACAGAAATTTCCAGGTAAGAAATTACGTTACGTGTAACACTGCAACCGATGGTGATCCTGTATATGCAGAAGCACATG
>JBIKPT010000053.1:0-15964 GCA_044357355.1 Chitinophagales bacterium | reverse complement strand
AAAGCACCACTAAAGCCATTGTTTGGGGCAAGTTGGCGCCCACCACACACACTTGTTCTATATAGGTGTTTTTGGACAGTTCCAATTCAATAGGCGCAGGTGCAACATATTTGCCTTTGTCTGTTTTGAAGATATCTTTTATGCGTCCTGTTATTTTTAAGAAATCGTGTTCATCAATTTCGCCCTGGTCTCCCGTGCACAGGAATCCATCCTCTGTAATAGCCTCCTTGGTTTTTTCCGGCTCTTTGTAATATTCCAGCATGGTCGCTGCGCTTCGTACCTGTATTTCCCCTTCATCAGACAAACGGATATCGCAGTTAGGCATTGGTGTGCCAACACTGCCAGGTTTTCTATTTTCTTTTCTGGTTAAATGTGAATATGCGCAATTCTCTGTCATTGCATACGCTTCACAAATAATAAAATCCAGTTTTTCAAACCAATTCATAGTGACTACAGGCATTGGTGCAGCCCCGGTGAACATATATTTAGCCTGATTTAATCCTAATCCTTCTTTTATTTTCTTTTTTATAACACCGCTGATTATCGGAATTTTCAACAGGATATTTAAGCGAGACTGAGGCATTTTAGACAGTATACCCATTTGGAATTTTGTCCAGATACGCGGAACGGCAAGAAAAACAGTAGGCTGGGTGTCTTTTAAATTGGCAGCAAAAGAATCCAGCGATTCTGCAAAAGAGATAGTAGCGCCACAATAAAGGCCTCCCATTTCTACCAACATACGTTCCGCAATATGCGAAAGCGGCAAGTAAGAAAAAAAGCGTTCGTTATCTTTCAATTCTTTCA
Organism: Chitinophagales bacterium; assembly: GCA_044357355.1. Lineage (GTDB taxonomy): Bacteria > Bacteroidota > Bacteroidia > Chitinophagales > JADIYW01 > JADJSS01. The sequence continues at coordinate 15,160 of JBIKPT010000053.1, read as the reverse complement.
TTTCAGATAAGGCCCAGCAAGCTGCATAGGAGAAAGCATTCATACTATGCACCACACCTTTAGGCAATCCGGTAGTTCCTGAAGTATAAATTATAGTCAGAATATCCGTAAGGTTTCCTTTAAAATTTTCTTTAAACGGTTCGTTCTTTGCTATGATATCATCCCAGTTTTCATAACCTTCTTCAGTCCATAATGGAAATGAAATTCCTTTTACATTGTCCGGTAATCCTGAACGTTGTTTACTCCAGTCGTCTAATTTTCCGATGAACGCCACCTTTGCTTCACAGTGTTCAAGACAATAACGAATTAAATCAGCCGGAATGGTTGGATATAAAGGAACAGAAACATGTCCCGCCATCATAATGGCCAAATCACTCATAATCCAGTGCGCACAATTTTTTGAAATAATTGCAATCTTACTTTGTGGCGGCAAATTTAAAGACCGTAAATAAGCAGCCATTCTTCTGATTTCATCATCCGCTTTTTTCCAGGAAAAATGAATCCATTCACCATTAAAAGGTTGGCGAAGAAATGTCTGATCTGGTTTTTGTGCTGTCCAGTGGTATAATTTTTCTAAAGGTGTTTGTATCGTCATCTTTTATAAATGGTTTAATAATGATTTTTAAACAGTTCCATAAATATAAAAAAAGATAGTCATTTTTCTAAAAAACAGAGACACTCTTTTTTTTGAAAGGATAAAACAGAAAGATACCACGAATTGGGTAATAGATTAAACTACAGAAATCTTTAATTTTAATTAAATTTATTTCTTCAAAAACCATCTTAAAATAGAAATATGAAAAGTTATTTAATAGTGTTACTGAGTTTGTTGTTGTTGTTGAATGCAACTTACGCTCAAACAGAAACAGAAAAATCAGCTTTGGAGAAAGCGAAAGTTGCAGAGGATAATCAGGATTATGAAGAAGCGCTGAAATGGTTTAAAAAAGCCAGCACCATCAATCCAAAAAACGGCTCCATTTACTACGACATTGCATGGTGTCAGAATGAACTGGCAAGATATGCAGATGTAATAAGAACGGCAGAAGCAGGCGTTGCAATGGCACCAACCGTAAATTTATACAATGAATACGCTTATGCGCTGTACATGCTGGAAAGGTATGGCGAAGCAATAGAAAAGTACAAAAAAGCACAGGCTATCAATAATGAAGACAAGACCACGGTCAAAGGAATGGCTGATACCTATTTTAGTATGAAAGATTATAAAAATGCAGAAATTTATTACAGAAAATGTCTCGAATTGGGAAAAGATGCTAAAACCGCAAATTACAAGATTGGTTACATCATGAATGAAAATAAAAACTACCAGAAAGCAATAGATTATGAACTAACCGCATTAAAATTAGATAATGATTATGCAGAAGCTTACAATGAATTGGCATATGCCTATAGCCGCTTAAATCAAAAATCAAAAGCACTGGACAGTTATTTGAAAGCGCATAACCTGAATCCCAAAAGTGCGCTGTATGCGGCAAATGTTGCAGACATGTATTATGGAGAAAGTGAAGTAAAGGACCTGGATAAAGCGGTTGAATATTATAAAAAAAGTTTGGCTATCGATAATAAAAGTGCGGTATCTAATTTTAATATCGCGTGGGTTTTAAATGAAAAGCAAAAATACAGTGAAGCAAAACCGTATCTCTATAAAGCGGTTGAACTGGATCCTGCTTATGCAGATGCCTGGATAGAGCTTGGCTGGATAGATTACTCAGAAGGCAGTTATGCTGCGGCAGAAGCAGATTACTTAAAGGCACTTCAGTACAACGCTAAATCCGAATTAGCTAGATATTATCTCGGACAATTATACATCAAACAAAAAAAGAACAGTAACGCACAGAAAATGCTGGACGAATTAAAATCCATGAATTCTGCCTATGCGGATAAACTGAAAGCTAAAATGTAAAAAACCTGAGCATTTTGTGCTCAGGTTTTTATTGTTTTCAAGAATTGATTTTTAATTAACCAATACTAATTGTTTTCGTTTTCTTTTCCTGTTCAACGGCCACTTTCTTCGGAACAACAATATTTAATACACCGTTCTCGTATTTAGCATCAATCTTTTCAGTGTCTACGGTGTCTTCATCCACTGTAAACGTTCTCTTAAAAGAATTGTAGCTGAATTCTCTTCTGGTGTATCTGCCTTCTTTGTCTTTTTCTTCCGTTTCTTTTTTCACTTCAGAAGAAATTGTCAGCAAATCATTGTCGAGTTCCACTTTAATGTCTTCTTTTTTTAATCCCGGTGCAGCCACTTCAATGTTGAAAGCGGTTTCTGTTTCCATAATATTTACAGCCGGTGTGCTTTTTGCAAAATTGCTGAATGATTTAGTTGGTGCAAATTCGAAAAAATCTTTTGCAAACCAATCATCGAATAATGCCGGAAAGCTGTTGTTAATTCCTGTGTTTCTTTTAATAAGTGTCATGGTATCCTCCTGTTTTTAATTGTTTAGATAAATTTTTTAATTTACCCTAAACCTTCAAAGAAAATACCAATTGAAAAATGCTGAAAAAATTGCTGATTACCTTTATAAAAAAAGACAAATTGTCTTATTTTATAAAAAATACATGACAATAAGGCTGTTTTTGCGAAAATAGTATACGGTTTACTTCAGCTTTTCGTTGTTTTGGTGCCTGTCCGCATCGCGCGTAGTTTTTTTATCGAGATTTTTTCGAAGTGCATCCGTTAAATCAACTCCGGTTTGATTGGCAATACAAATCAGCACAAACAATACATCGGCCAATTCATCGCCAAGCTCTTTATCTTTATCCGATGCTTTAAACGATTGTTCGCCATATTTTCTGGACATAATTCTGGCAACTTCGCCAACCTCTTCCGTAAGAATAGCCATATTGGTCAGTTCATTAAAATAGCGTACACCTGTGGTGTTAATCCATTTATCAATAGTTTGTTGGGCTTCTTGTATAGTCATTATTTTAGTTTGAACTAAAAATAGCAACTTATTTGTACTTTTGTGCCTACATGAGCACTATTCTTATTACAGGAGCCACCTCAGGATTTGGCGAAGCAGCAGCGCACCTTTTCGCTAAAAACAATTGGAATATCATTATAACCGGCAGACGAAAAGACCGTCTGGAAAAACTGGAAGCAGATATAAAATCAACTTATCATGTCGAAGTACTAAGTTTGTGTTTTGATGTAAGAAACCTAAAAGAAGTTCAGGATGCTATTAACTCGTTAAGTGGGGAATGGAAAAATATAGATGTGCTGTTAAATAATGCCGGACTGGCTGCAGGCCGCGGACCCATACAGGAAGGTGTTTACGAAGACTGGGAACAAATGATAGATACCAATATTAAAGGCCTATTATATATGACACGAGAAGTAGCACCACTGATGATTGCCAGAAAACAGGGACACATTATCAATGTGGCATCCCTGGCAGGCTGGGAAAGTTATGGCGGCGGCAATGTATATTGCGGAACAAAGCATGCTGTTCGTTCCATCACGCGCAGTTCCAGAATAGACTTATTACCACATAATATCAAAGTTTCGGTGATCAGTCCCGGTGCTGCAGAAACAGAGTTTTCTCTGGTTCGTTTCAAAGGCGATGAAGAAAAAGCCAATGCGGTGTACGATGGCTATCAGCCACTGAAAGCCGAAGATGTGGCAAATAGCATTTATTTCATGGCCACACAACCGGCGCATGTAAATATTGAAGAAATATTTATTTTACCAACCGCACAAGCCACGGCAACGATTACACATAAAAGCTAAACACAAAACCAAACTAAGCGCACCGTAATTTCGAACACAGTGAGATATCTCGTGAACTTACCGTACCAATAAGATGTTATAAAATAAAATCTAATTATAAATACTAAACAATGGAAAATACAACAACCAACATACCGGTGATGATTTATACAGAATCCACACCAAATCCGAATACACTGAAATTTGTCACCAACAAAGCCTTGTTGCTGAACGACACGGTGGAATTTCAGTCAGCAGAGGAAACCAATGAAGCACCGCTGGCAAAAGCACTATTCGGTTTTGATGCCGTGACGAATGTGTTCATCACGAATAATTTTGTCACTATCACCAAAACGGAAGATGCGCTTTGGGCAGAAGTAATGATTCCGATTAAGGATTTCCTGAAAAAGTATATTGACGAAGGCGGAATTATTCTAAACGAGAACTTCGTGAAACCGACCAAGACAGCTACCAATGAAGTAAGCGACAACGACAGCGACGTGGAAATCCGCATCAAAGGAGCCTTGGACAAATACGTGAAACCTGCCGTGGAAATGGATGGCGGCAATATCTCTTTCGTGAAATTCGAAGATGGAAAATTAACGCTTCAATTGCAAGGTTCTTGCAGTGGCTGTCCTTCAAGTACCGTAACGCTTAAACAAGGTATCGAAAATTTACTGAAACGCTTCGTTCCTGAAGTACAGGAAGTGGTGGCTGAGAATGAGTAATATCGCTGATTGCACAGGTTCAGATGATTTTTATGATTAAAGAAAAACCATTTTTACTTCTTTTATTTTTTGCATGTACCTTTCTTGTTTGTGGTTTTATTCCAACTGAAAAAACAATAGATATTCAACTGCATGATTCTTATTGGGTTTTTGAAGAAAATCATCTTTTTATTGCAGGATGTTTTCTATTTTATTTTTTATTTGGATTATATCTTTTCTCTCAAAAGATTTTATTTTCAAAAAGATTAATTTGGATTCATGTCTTAATTACAATAGCATTTACACTATTAATTTTATTTATAACAAAGACAATAAGTTTTTTGACACCAATAGTTCCAAGAAGATATTATAGGTACAATGAAATTGATTCATTTAAACAATATGCGTTTTTAAATGACCTGATTTCTATCTTCACCATTACTGTATTTTTTGCTCAATTCATATTTCTTATAAATATCATCTTAGGAATCATAAAAAAATCAAATCCATCAAAATAATCAGCTAAATCAGCGGGTCAGACAATTAATAAATCATTAATACCACACACAATTCCATATTTATTACTAATTTAGTTGCAAATGAAACGAGTCAGCCTTTCCAGTTGTTGTTGTGCAGTACCGCATTAGTCGGATAGGTAGATTATTATATAAAATTACAAGCCTGTCCGTATAACGACAGGCTTTTTTGTAACTGTCATTTCGAGAGCAGCGAGAAATCTTGCAAGATTCCTCACTTCGTTCGGAATGACAAAAAGAAGAATTATGAGCATAACCATTACCAAAAACATTTCACCGGAAGCAGGCAGAGACATTTTTGAACTGCAGCAGAAAATCAACGCTTTTCAAAATGGCGAAATGCCCGAAGACAAATTCAAAGCCTTCCGTTTAACGCGCGGTGTATACGGACAGCGCCAGCTCGGCGTGCAAATGTTCCGCACCAAATTTCCATTCGGAAAAATTACACCCAAACAATTGGTGCGCGTAGCGGAATTATCAGAAAATTACGCCAGTTCCAATTTGCATTTAACGACGCGACAAAACATACAGCTGCACTACGTAAAAGTCACCGATGCACCAGCCATCTGGGCAGGACTGGAAGACGTTGGCGCAACAGGCAGAGAAGCGTGTGGAAACACCGTGAGAAATATCACCGCTTCTTCCAGAGCGGGTATTGATCCTGATGAATTATTTGATGTGTCGCCGTATGCATATGCAGCGTTCGAATTCTTTTTGCGCAATCCAATTTGTCAGGATATGGGCCGAAAAATAAAACCGGCTTTCTCTTCTTCTGATAAAGACTCTGCCTATACGTTCTTACACGATTTTGGTTTTATTCCTCGACTGGAAAATGGTGAACGTGGTTTTAAAGTAGTTGTAGGTGGAGGCTTAGGCGCGCAGGCAATCCTGGCGCAAACAGCCTATGAGTTTTTACACGAAGACCAGATTGTTCCGTTTATGGAAGCTGCCTTGCGTGTGTTCGACCGATACGGAGAACGTGTGCGTCGCCACAAAGCGCGCATGAAATATTTGATTAAAGAAATCGGACTGGAGAAATTTATGGAGCTGGTAGAAACAGAACGAACTGCCAATAAAGTAAAGTCTTTCAAGATTGATACTTCAAAAGTAGATGTCGGCGAACCGACACACAATAATATTGCACCACAGGTGGAATTGGAACATCCGCAACGCTATGAAGACTGGTTTAAAACCAACGTGTTTGAACAAAAACAAAAAGGTTATTATGCCGTGGCATTGAAAGTCACCAAAGGCGATGTGAAACCGGATCAGGCAAGAAAAATTGCAGAACTGTCGCAAAACTATGCTTCTGAAGATATGCGCATCACCATGAATCAGGGTATGTTGCTGAAGTTTGTTCCCAAGGAATCCTTGCCGTATTTCTATCAGGAGTTGCATAAAATGGGTTTTGCCAATCCGGGTTTTGATACCATTGCAGATGTAACTACTTGTCCCGGAACAGACACTTGTAATTTAGGTGTTACCAACAGCATGACATTGGGAAAAATCCTGGAAGATGTTATTCTGGATGAATTCTATCACCTGATATTTGATTCGGAAATAAAAATAAAAATCAGCGGTTGTATGAATTCCTGCGGACAGCATATGGCGGCGAATATAGGTTTACACGGAAGTTCAATAAAAGTGGGTGAGTTGGTTGCACCTGCGATGCAAGTTGTTTTAGGTGGAGGCGTTGATATTAATGGTGTTGGAAGTGTGGGCGATAAGATTGTGAAACTGCCGACCAAACGAACACCGGAAATGCTGCGCATTATTTTGAATGATTACGAAACCAACAGCACGGAAGGTGAGTACTTCAATGATTATTACAGACGACAAGGCAAAAATTATTTCTATACTATTTTAAAACCATTGGCAAATGCTGATTTATATGTAGATGATGACTTTATTGATTATGATGGTGTAGAAAATTTTGTTCCTGAAATTGGCGTGGGCGAGTGTGCCGGTGTGATGTACGATATGGTTGGTGGTATTATCAAGGATGCTGAAAATAAATTTGTGGAAGCAAAAGACCATTTATCCAAACATAAATATCCTGAAGCTATTTACTATGCTTACACCGGATTTGTGATTGCGGCAAAAGCATTGTTGCTGGGTAAAGATGTGGAGTGCAATACTCAAATTAAAATCCTGAAAGATTTTGATACGCATTTGGTGGCAAGCGGAGAATTTGTCATAGAAGATGGTTTTGAAAATCTGGTGTTACAAATCAATCAGTTTGAACCGGAACTGGCCTTTGCAGAAAAATACGTGGCACAATTTCATTTGTTTCTGAATAATGTAATTGCCTACAGAGAACAAAAAATCAGCGGCGACAAACTCGTAGTGGAAAGCAATTATAAGGCGTAAATCATGCCACAAAAAAAACTCATACTCGTTGGTGCAGGACCGGGCGATCCGGAATTGATTTCCCTGAAAGGCATCAAGGCTTTGCAGCAAGCTAATGTAGTGATGTATGATGCGCTGGTCAGTGAAGAATTACTGCAACATGCACCCAACGCCATTAAACTGTTTTGCGGCAAACGCGCCGGAACGCACTACATGAAACAGGATGAAATCAACCAAAAGATAGTAGAACAAGCCAATCTGCATGGTGTAGTGGTGCGTTTAAAAGGTGGCGATCCGTTTATTTTCGGGCGCGGACAGGAAGAAGTGGAATTTGCAGAACTACATGGCATTCCTACAGAAATTATTCCCGGAATTTCCAGTGCCACCGCATTAGCTACCTTGCGTCAAATTCCGCTGACAAAACGCGGCATTACAGAAAGTGTCTGGATTACCACAGGCACCACTACCTGCGGTGAATTATCGGAAGATATAGAACTGGCGGCACAATCCACAGCAACAGTCGTGATTTTAATGGGCATTGGCAAACTGGCGGAAATAGTAAACTTGTTTACCAAATACAAAACAGAACATTATCCGATTGCGATTATACAAAACGGAACCTTGCCCGATGAAAAAATCGTGTGTGGCCATTTGTCCACCATTCAGCAAAAAGTGCAGGAAGCAAGCATCCGTTCACCGGCAGTGATCATCGTAGGCAAAGTCGTGGATTGCTCTCAGATACTGCACATTCGATAAGCTTCAGAAACTTAACAGGTTTCAGTATCTTAGCAAATAAACGGGTGTTGGTTTTAAATTCATCCAATAATCTAATTATCCGATAAATCCTGATTCAGACAAGAATAATGAACACACTCTATCCTATATTTCTAAAAACGGAAAACTTCAACATTTTAATTGTTGGTGGCGGATTTGTTGGTACGGAAAAATTATCTTTTATCTTAAAAAACTCACCGAATGCAAATATTACGGTGGTGGCAAAAGAGATTTCTGATGAAATCAAGTCAATGGTTAATGGTCAATTATCAATAGTTTTGACGGAGAAACCTTTTGAAAAATCTGATTTAGAAAATAAACAATTAGTAATTGCAGCTACAGCAGATAAAGAATTAAACAAAGCAATTTATCGAGCAGCAAAAGAAAAAAATATTTTAATAAATGTGGCGGACACACCTGAACTATGCGACTTTTATTTAGGTTCTATAGTGACCAAAGGCGATTTAAAAATTGCGATTTCCACCAATGGAAAATCACCGACCTTAAGTAAACGTATCCGCGAATTTTTTGAAGATATCTTACCGGAAAACATCAATGATTTGATTTTAAATCTGAACGACTACAGAAAAACCTTGAAAGGAAATTTTGAAGAAAAAGTGGATGCGCTGAATGAAATCACCAGGTCGTTTACAAAAAAGCCATAAATCCTGATTTGAAATTGTATTTTTATTCATGTTTTCAAAGCTACGAATCCTACATATTCTGCTGTTTGCTTTTTTATTGCGTTTGGTCTTCTTTCTGCTGCACCAGCCGTGGAATCCTGAAGTGGAAAGAGCGCAGGTATTAACTGGTGATGCTGTGCAATACCATTATCTGGCGCAATGCATCACCCATAATTTTTCCTTTTGTGACAATACGTTCAGAACGCCAGGATATCCTGCATATATTGCAATCTTCTATTTTGTTTTTGGCGTGAAACCATGGTTGGTATTGTTTTCACAAATTTTGCTGAACGTGTTTTCCGTTTTTCTGCTTTACCGGCTAAGCGAAAGGATATTCAGTACCAAAGTGGCGCTGCTGGCCGCCTTTTTAATGGCGGTAGAGCCACATCAGATTTTATTTTGCCATTTTCTGTTTGCCGATACCTTGTTTGCTACCTTGTTTTTGCTGACGTTTTATTTTTACGTAAAAGGATTGCTTGAAAAGCAGACAAGATATTTTGCTCTCTGTACCGTTTTTATGGGATTGAATTTATTAACCAAACCTGTCATTCAGTTTTATCCGTTTGCGTTGTTCTTGTTTTTGCTGATATGGACCAAGTTTTCCTGGCAGCTTCGAATAAAAAATGCATTGATGGTTTTATTATTGTCTTATGTATTTGTGTTGCCTTGGATGATTAGGAATTATACAAAATTCAATCATTTTAGTGTTTGCTCTATTTCCGGATTTAATCTTTTCTTTTATAATGTGCCTTTGACAGAAACGAAGATTTCCAAAATTCCTTTTGATTCCATTTGTAATCAAAATTTGAGATTACTGAAAGCACAACATCCGAATGCTATTGGATTACCCAATACTACTAATGAAATGTGGCGCAATATTTCTTTTGAAAACAATGATTTATACAATGATTTTGCCAAAAATTATTTGAAAGAACATAAAGTGGAATATGCAAAAGCACACATAAACGGCATGATAAAACTGATGCTGAATCTTGGCACGCAAAATTTTCTCGAAAAACTGCATATAGACACCAAAAATAAATGGAATTATGAACAGCGTTATACACTAGGATTCTTTCAGCAATTGGTATTGTTTTTTAAAACAAAAGGATGGCAGGAAATTTCACTTGGATTTATTATTATAGGTTTGATATTGATTACTTATACCGGCTTTTTTATCGGCTCTGCAGAGATGATATTTTTGAATAGAAATTTAGTAATGTGGCTGTTGTTTAGCGGTAGTATTTTTTACTTTCTGATGATATATGGTGTACTTCCTATTGTTCGCTTCAAACTACCTATAACCATTTTATATCTGCCAATAAGTGCGTTAGGAATTTTAAAATTTATAGAGTATCTTTCTTCAAGAAGAAATTAATGTGATATGCAAACCGTACAACTTCCATTACTCAACCGCACCATGGATGCTTTTTTATACGAAGCACCTTCCGGAGAAAAAAGACCTGGCATTTTATTTTTGCCGGACTTAACCGGTGTGCGCGACACCACGCATAAAAGTGCAGAAATATTAAGCAATGAAGGCGACTATCATGTGTTGATACCGGATTTGTACAGCGGTGGTTCTTCTTTACAGAAATATTGCATGCAGTTTTTTATGAATAGCCTGGTAAGGAACAACGAGCCAACTGGCAATGCACCACTGGCAGAGTTTTTTGAAATACTTGATCAGTTCAAAGAATTTGAAAATGTAGACGCCACCAATATTGGCGTGGTAGGTCAATGCCTGACAGGTGGATTTGTGCTGCATGCAGCTATTCGTCCGGAAGTGAAAGCGCCGGTGGTTTTTCATCATTCGTTTGGCTTAAAAGGAAGCGGAATTCCAAAAAGTTGTTCCTCGCAAATTCACCATAAAGTTCAGGGTCATTTTTCTTATGTGGATCCCATGTGTCCGGTCTGGCGTGTAAAACAACTGGAAACAGAATTGCATGGAAATTTAGAAGCACATTGGTACACGTTGCCACATGGCATGCCGCACTTGTTTTTTAATACAGATCAGGGCAAACATGCTTTTGAAAGAATGGGTAATTTTTTTCAGGAACAATTGAAATAGATTTACTTCCCTGTGATTTTTGAGATGATTATGATTTACATGACTTTAATATTGAAATACAAGAAATCTGCGCAATCATTTAATCAGTATAATCTGCGTTCCTAAATTTGGAACAGACAATTAATACAAAAAAACCCGACCAATTGGTCGAGCTTTTTACTATAAGAAATGGCTATTAGCCATTGTCAATGACTAACTATACATTAGCCGTTTTCACAGTTTTTACAATTCTTGCAGCTACTTTATACGGATCAGCAGCAGAGTTCGGACGACGGTCTTCCAACCAGCCTTTCCAGCCTTTTTCTACCGCAGCAATCGGAATACGAATAGAAGCACCTCTGTCAGAAACACCATAGCTAAAAGTATCGATTGATTGTGTTTCGTGTTTTCCGGTTAAGCGTTGTTCGTTATCTGCACCATACACTGCGATGTGTTCTTTTACAAACGGAGCGAATGATTCGCAGATAGCGTTGAAATCTTCTTGTTTTCCGCTGGTGCGCAATACTGTATTGGAGAAGTTGGCATGCATTCCTGAACCATTCCAGTCTGTTGCACCCAAAGGTTTGCAATGCCAGTTAATAGCATAATCGTATTTCTCAGCAGTTCTTTCTAATAAATAACGGGCAATCCATGTTTGGTCGCCTGCAGCTTTTGCGCCTTTTGCAAATACCTGAAATTCCCATTGTCCGATAGCCACCTCAGCATTGATACCTTCAACATTCAAACCTGCCTCTAAACATAAATCTAAATGCTCTTCTACGATATCTCGTCCAACTGCTTTTCCAGCACCAACGGAACAGTAATAAGGTCCTTGTGGCCCTGGTTCGCCGCTTGGAGTAAAGTCGCCCCAGCCAATAGGTTTATTGGTTACCGGATTCCAGATAAAATATTCCTGTTCAAAACCGAACCAGAAATCGTTGTCATCGTCGTCAATAGTGGCACGTCCGTTAGATTCATGTGGTGTACCATCAGCAGATAATACTTCGCACATCACAAGGTAACCGTATTTACGATCCGGATCCGGACAAATAAATACCGGTTTCAATAAACAGTCAGATGAACCACCAGGAGCTTGTTCTGTAGAAGAACCATCAAAACACCAGGTTGGACAATCTTCCAGTTTTCCTGTAAATTCTCTTTCAATTCTTGTTTTGCTACGAAGGCTTTGTGTAGGCTTGTAACCATCTAACCAAATGTACTCTAATTTCGCGTAAGACATGTTATAACTTTTAAAATGTGAATAATTTATTCTTCTTGTTGTACAAATATGCAAAAAAGTAAAAAATAAACAGAGTTTTACTTGGTTAAGTTAATTTTAAAAGATTATTACTTAAAAACAGTTAGACAGCTCAAAAACACACTTTTTTAATAAAAAAGAAACCATTTTTGCTACCTAAGCTTCAGAATACTTCTTACTTTTAAAAAGTATGGCGGCAGAAAAACGCAGAATAGAAGTTTGTATCATCTCAGATATCCATTTGGGTACCAGGGCTTGCCATGCTGCAGAACTGAATAAGTATCTGAAAAGTATAGACCCGACCATACTGATTATTAACGGCGATTGGTTGGATATCTGGAATTTCGGAGCCGGTTATTTTCCGCAGGAACATATAGAAAATGTATTTTTAGTGTTGGACATGGCGCGACAAGGCATTCCTGTATATTATGTTACAGGTAATCACGACGACCACATGCGTAATTTCTCTGGGTATAAATTTGACACTTTGCAGTTGCGCGATGAAATTATATTGGAGCTTGATGGGAAAAAACACTGGATTTTTCATGGCGACAAATACGATTTATCCGTGGGTGGCTCGGCGCGCTGGCTGGCAAAACTGGGTGGCAGAACCTATGACGCCATCTGGCAGGTGAACCGCTTCGTCAATAATGTGCGGATGCAGTATGGTAAAGACAAAATTTTTATTTCCAAATACATCAAGGATAAGGTTAAGTCTATTGTTAAGAGCAATGTGCAGGATTTTGAAAATGTAGCCATTGAAATTGGGATAGAAGAAGGATATGATTTTATCATCTGCGGACATATTCACAAACCGCAAATCAGAGAAGTATCTACTGAAAAAGGAAAGGCAATGTATCTGAACAGTGGCGACTGGGTGGAAAACCTTACAGCTTTAGAATATGTCAACGGCAATTGGGATTTGTTTTATTATCAGCACGATTTACAGTACAAAGACATCGACAGAACGTAAATTCTTACAACATTCACGCATTCTTACTGCTTACTACTCACTACTTACTCATTTTATCCACATTTCAACACTGTACATATTTACTAAATTTTCATAAAAACAATTGACAATATGTGTTTTTTGGTATAAATTAATAATCAAATACCATAACATGAAAAAGCAATTACCAATCCCGAAAGAAGTCCAGGCTTTTCAGTATTTTTTAATTTTACTGGTCATTCTGGTTCTTGGCATCCTTTCAAAATAAGCTGAAGGCTGCATTCAATTCTCCTTAAACCGGAAATCTCTTTCCGCGTATTGTTTTTATTTTCATCCGGACTTTTTATCCTGATTTAATATTATTAAATAAATTGGCGCAAAACGTATCTTTGCACACAATAAATAAATCATTCTTATGGATTTCAGTATTTTCTCAGAACCATCCACCTGGTTCAGTATTTTGACGTTGACCTTTATGGAGGTTATTTTGGGTATTGATAATATTATTTTTATCAGCATCACCGCTGGAAAACTGCCGAAGCACCAACAGGCAAGAGCCAGAAGAATCGGATTGCTTTGCGCGTTGGTTTTCAGAATATTATTACTGTTAAGTATAAAATGGATTATTGGGTTAAAAGAACCTTTGTTTCACATATTTGGATACGGAATTTCCGGAAGAAATATTATTTTGCTGATTGGCGGTATCTTCCTGATGGCGAAAAGTACCACAGAAATCCATCATAAAATAGAAAAAGAAGAAGATATGAGTACACATACAACTACGCCAAAGGTGGTTAGTTCATTTAATGCTACGGTCTTGCAAATCATTTTACTCGATATTGTTTTCTCTTTTGATTCTATCTTAACGGCTGTCGGATTGACACCACACGTAATTATCATGATTATTGCCGTAATTATTTCCATGATGATCATGCTGGCATTTGCCGGTCCGGTGAGCAATTTCATAAATAAACATCCTTCGCTGCAAATATTAGCGCTTTCCTTCTTAATTCTGATTGGTGTAACGCTTATTTTAGAAGGTATGCCGGAAGGTTTAGGTATTCACGTTCCTAAAGGATATATCTATTTTGCCATCTTCTTCTCGTTATCCATTGAGTTGCTGAATATGAGATTTCGCACAAAAAATAAGAAAGTATAACAATTTTCCATTGCACCAATGTTTTATTTTTAATCGCATATAAATTAACATGAAGAAAAAAATTCTATATACAGCTTGTTGTTTGCTATTTGCATCCTACACTTCTTATGCTCAGATGTATCAGCAAAAAATGGCTACATTTTTAAATCTTTTGGATAATTACTATGTGGAAGAAGCAAATATTGATTCACTGGTTGAAATTGGCATGAAAGAAATTCTTAAAAAACTCGACCCGCATTCGGTCTATATGAATGCAGAAGAGATTAAAAAAGCAAACGAACCTTTAGAAGGAAATTTTGAAGGCGTTGGAATTCAATTTCAAATTTATCAGGATACGATTCAGGTGGTGCATGTAATTCAGGGTGGTCCATCTCAAAAAGTAGGTGTACAGGATGGTGATAAAATTGTTTTTGTAGATACGGCAAATGTGGCTGGCGTAGGCATTAATAACGATGGTGTTTTTAAAAAACTAAGAGGAAAAAAAGGGACGAAAGTTACCATCAAAATAAAACGAAGCGGTGAACCTGAATTGCTCGAATTCCAAATTATTCGTGATAAAATTCCAATTTTTGCCATTGGTGCTCAATACATGGCAACACCGGAAATTGGATATGTAAAACTTGAACGTTTTTCTGCAACTGCAACAGAAGAAACACAGGCCGCAATTGACTCTCTAAAAAAAGCAGGTGCTAAAAAAATCATACTAGATTTATCCGGTAACGGTGGCGGTTATCTGAATCAGGCGCATGCTTTGTCAGATTTATTTATCAGCGACGGAAGATTGTTGGTGTATTCAGAAGGTCGCTCTCAACCACGTATCGACTTAAATGCAACCACAGCAGGAAATTTTGAAAAAGGTGAATTGGTAATTATGGTCGACCAAAACACGGCATCTGCCAGCGAAATTGTTGCCGGTGCGGTGCAAGACTGGGACAGAGGTCTGGTAATTGGCCGCAGAACCT
>JBIKPT010000204.1:0-4644 GCA_044357355.1 Chitinophagales bacterium | reverse complement strand
GTTTGCCGTCAAATACTGCCACATATACTTGTTTTCCGGATATATCTGACACTGAAATACTATGACCAGTGTACTGCTGGATTCCTTCAAAGTATACATCATTCATTGATGGATTTGGAAAGGTATTTAATGTTTTAATTGCAGTAGTATTTTTAATTCCGGACGTTATATTCGGACAACCTAACTGATAGGCAAAAAAGTTTTTCATATACCAAACAGTGCTATCAAAATAAGGTTGGACGACTGTGCCAAACA
Source organism: Chitinophagales bacterium (assembly GCA_044357355.1). Classification (GTDB taxonomy): domain Bacteria; phylum Bacteroidota; class Bacteroidia; order Chitinophagales; family JADIYW01; genus JADJSS01. The sequence continues at coordinate 4,389 of JBIKPT010000204.1, read as the reverse complement.
AATCCGTAGAATAGGAAGTATGTCCCCAATCCGGAATAATATAAAACGGATTGTACATACCTAAATTTTCTGCGTAAGGATGCAGGATATTACTACCGTCTACATACATCAGCGTTGGAATATTATAAGGCAGCCCTCTGTTGAAAGGCACTTCCGGATCCCAGATATTATGTACACTTAAAAAATTGGTGTGGTTATTATCCAAGAATTTCCTGTCGCCTAATGCGCCATTAATATTGACCACACCTAAAATTGTTTCACCAAAATCTATAAAATCATAAGCACCCAATACGCCACCAATGCCGTTTAAAGCACTTTTCCATTCGGGAAAAAGATAATCTGCAGAATCTAAATATACGGTGTGCATCACGTTGAATGCACCGGCACTGGCACCACATAAAAATATTTTTGAGGTATCAATTCTGAACGGATTGGCGCTGTCTCTGGCAGAGTTAAAAAAATACCGAACCAGTTCTTTGGTATCCTGCACACCTCTACCAACTGCTTTCAGCATTAAATCCTGAAATAACAAAGACAAAGGCGTTGGTTCCAGTCTGTAGGTTGCCGATGAAACGACGAAGCCTCTTTTGGCAAACTCCTCACCCATTGCTATCTGGCTTTCATAATCTTTGGTGCCTGTCCAGTAAGCGCCGCCATGTTGAAATATAACCAATGGTCTTAAAGAAATGGTATCTTCCTTCGGCTCAAAAACATCCATCTTTATTTGCTGCATGGTACCTGCAGCATTTCTGGCATTGCTGTAGGTGATATCTTTAGTGCGAAGTGTCTGAGGAAAAACTTTATTGAGGTACCTTCCACCTTCGCATTGTGCATACATATTGTGAATCAATAAAATAATTATACTGACTAGTATAGCTTTCTTCATAAAAGAAAGATAAGAAAAATAATTAAAAATTATCTTTCTCCGTCGGGATTTTGTTTAATGCGTTCCAAGTCATCCAAAGCTGCCGGATAAATTTGCTTACGGAAAGAGCTGCTTTTATCTTTTGAGTAACCGGCAAACATACGTTTTATATTAACCGCTAAATCATAATCACTGGTCTGTTGTAAAAAAGAATAAGGCATATTCAGGTAAGAAATAAAACGGTCGTATTCATCTTCGTCTAAATCTATAATGTTGTAATTATTGTATAATCTGAATAGATCTTTTAATACAATTCGTTTTGCTTCTTCCGTTTCCAGTTGCGACGCAAATCGTTTTTCTTTTTCGCGCTTGCTGAGTAATTCGTATAAATACGAAAGCGGATTGGTAAAAGGACGGGCATCCGGATTCAGGTCGGTATTTTTTACGTAGAGTTTATTAATCTCCTGTCGTATTTGCTGGTGCGTGCGAATAGCGCTGATTTGAACTTCGGTTAATTCTAATGGCGTGCGCGGTAAAATCAACACCACTGAATATTCAGTTCTGAAGACAGAATCTTTAAACGTCAGTTTGGTTGGTACGTGACCTTTTTTCAGAATCAGTAAGGAATCTGATTGCAACATTTTTGTGGTAAAAAAACCTTCTTTGCTGGCGGAAAATCCCAGCTGCAATCTTCTGAAGGCAATATCTGCAAATGGAACCGGATTATTGTTTTCATCTACAATTTTTGCATTCACCTGTATTTCATTTTGCTGGGCAAAAATCAGATTCGATAGAATAATAAATATTACAAGTAAAATAGTTCGCACTCTCAAAATTACAACTATTCAAAAAATATCCGACGAAAAACATGTTAATTTATGTTGTTGCCTCTATTTAAATAAGTGTTTGCATTTTATTTTTATTTTTATAATTTTATGCTCTATGGCTGTTAAATATGACATATATACCGATGCCGAGCTGGTAGAACTTTATCAGAAAGAAAATAATACTGTTTATGCCGGCGAGTTATATAAACGATATGCTTTGCTGGTATATGGCTTATGCTATAAGTATTTAAAGCATGAAGAGAATGCAGAAGATGCTGTAACTGAAATTTTTGAATTAATTCTGTCGAAACTGAAAACTCATGAAGTGGGTTTCTTTAAATCCTGGTTGTTTATGGTGTGCAAACATTATTTAATCCGGAAGCAAGCAAAAAATAATTCATTGGAAATCATTGAGATAGAAAATATTTCAGAAAAATTTATGGAAAATGAGGAAGATTTGTCTCTCAATATACGAGAACACGAAAGTGCTCTCTTACAAGAAGCGTTAAGTAACTTAAACGAAGAGCAGCGTACGTGCATTGAATTGTTCTATTACCAGCAGAAACCTTACCAAGAAGTTGCTTCCATGACCGGCTACGATCTGAATAAAGTAAAGAGTGCTATTCAGAATGGAAAACGAAATTTAAAATTATTTATGGAAGAAAAAAAACAACAGCATGGATAACGAACAAATAAAAAAATATCTTACCAATAATCTTAACGCTCAGGAACGAAATGCCTTTGAACAGGAAATGGAGAACGATCCGTTTTTGATGGAAGCTATTGAAGGCTTGTCGATGGTCAATGGTCAATGGTCAATGGATGCTATTGATAAAGCAGAAGAAAAAGTAAACAGCAACATTGATATGAAAGCCAATGAGCAAAAAAAAGGAAAAGTAATTCCATTGCATTTTTTTAGATACGCCGCTGCTGCTTGCTTTATAGGAATATTAGCGTTTGCATCATTCAAATTATTTTTTGTTTCGAAGCAAGAAGCTATATATGCTTACTACTTTAAACCATTAACCAATCCGGATGCAACAGTGCGCGGCGAAAATGGACTTACTGCTGAATCGCAGGCAATTCAAGCTTATGAAAAAGAAGATTATTTTGAAGCAGTGAATGCCTATCAAAAGTTAGTTTCCAATAATCCTGATAATGTAAAAAATAATTTATTTTTGGGCATCTCTTTTCTTGGAACCAATCAGCCTAAAAAAGCAATTGATGTTTTAAGTAAACTGACGCAATCCGAAGCGTTTCATTTTGATATACAATGGTATCTGGCTTTAGCATACATTAAAAATAAAGACTTGCAACAAGCGCAGCTACTACTGACGAATTTAGCAGGTCAAGAAAATTATTACAAGAATGATGCACAGGAAATTTTAGGAAAACTAGATGGCAAAATAGCCAGTAAAGATTAAGCACATAAAATCTATTGATGTTAGCGATAAATTTACAACCCTTTCCTGTATTAGACACTGAACGCTTGTTGCTGAGAGAAATTACAGAAAGTGATGGTGTTGATTTATTTCAGTTGCAAGGCAATGCCGACGTGATGAAACATATCGCATTGCCATTGAATACAGTGGAAGAATCAATGCTAAAGATAAAACTATATCAGGAATTGCTTACAAAACAAGAAGTCATAAATTGGGCAATTACGTTAAAACCTGCAGATAAATTAATCGGTGTGATTCTTTTAAAAGCTATCGACTGCAGAAACCACCGCGCAGAAATTGGTTACATGGTGCATCCTGATTTTTGGAGAACCGGAATAGCGCAGGAAGCATTAACTTGCATTCTTAATTTTGCTTTCAATAGTTTAAACTTTCATAGTTTGGAAGCCAAAATTGATCCATTTAATATTACATCTGAAAAAATACTTTTAAAAAATGGGTTCATTAAAGAAGCTCATTTTAAAGAGAATTACTCTTTAGGTGATTCTTTTTTAGACACCGGTGTTTATTCCTTGTTGAAGTCAAATTATCAAAAATAATACTCATTTCTTTTGTTCCTTTTGTTTCTTTTGTGGTTTCTTTAGAAACTCTGTATTTCTCTGTGTAACTTTGTGAAACAATCATACTAATGAAATTCGACGATTACCATATCAATGAAGATATAAAGTACAACCTTGAAAAATTAGGTTTTAAAAAACCAACGGATATTCAGTACAAATCCATTCCGCCAATTTTGCGTGGTGAAGATGTACTGGCGATTGCACAAACCGGTACCGGAAAAACCGCTGCATTTGCCATTCCAATTATTCATTTAATTCACGAAAAAAAATCATCGAAACGAACCGATTATGTGAAATGTGTAGTATTGGCACCAACGCATGAACTAGCACTACAAATTACAGAAGTGTTTGAAACGATTGCCAATAAAACACGTGTAAAAATTGCCTGTATTTTTGGTGGTGTTGATCAGCAACCGCAAATAGATACATTGTATAAAGGTGTAGATATTGTAATTGCCACGCCAGGCAGAATGTTTGATTTACAAAGTCAAGGTGTGCTGGATTTATCTAAGATTGATATTTTGGTGTTAGATGAAGCGGATCATATGCTGGACTTAGGTTTTATCAGAGATATCCAAGACATGATTCATTTTTTACCAAAAATAAGACAGACCTTGTTTTTCTCTGCAACGATAAATGAAAACATAAAAAAGCTGGCGTATTCTTTAGTAAAAAAT
>JBIKPT010000203.1:0-4645 GCA_044357355.1 Chitinophagales bacterium | reverse complement strand
AATTTCAACACGGATTTTATCTCCTCTATGTGAAAGAAGATGATATAAGAGGCCAGATAAAAACGTATGCCGTTAAAATTATGAAAATACTTTTTCGCCATAAAAAAAACACCTGTTCTGTTTAAACAAACTCACTCAGCTCCAGCCATCGCAGTTCTTTCTCGTCTAAAGATATAATTATTTCTTCTATTCGCTTTGCCGTTTTTTGTATTTCATCGTGATGAACAATTTCACCGGAAAGCTTTTCCGTTAAGCTTGCTTTTTCTTTTGTCAGCTGCTCAATATCTTTTTCCAGTTGTTTAAACTCTGTTTGTTCTTTAAAACTCAACTTACGTTTCGGCGCGGAAGCAGCCACAGTTTTTACTGCTTCCGACTGCAGTTGCTTTTCATCACGCACCGCCTGACGTTGTTCTTCTTTCAGCTGCAATCGATATTCATTATAGTTTCCTAAGAAATCGCGCACTTTTCCATTGCCTTCAAATACAAAGAGGTGCTCTGTAAGCTTATCCAAGAAATATCGGTCGTGGCTCACTATTACCAGACAACCTTTAAAATCCATCAGGAAATCTTCCAGCACTTGTAAGGTCAGAATATCAAGATCATTGGTCGGCTCATCGAGAATTAAGAAATTCGGATTTTTCATTAAGATAGTCAGCAAATACAAACGTCTTCGCTCACCGCCACTTAATGTAGAAACTAAATTATATTGCTGTGACGGTGTAAATAAAAAACGCTCCAGCACCTGCGAAGCCGATAAAGTGCCCTTGCCTACCGGCAAAAATTCAGCAATATCTTTAATGACATCAATCACGCGCTTATCTTCTTTTAGTTGCAATCCTTTCTGATTGTAATAACCAAAAGCTACTGTTTCACCAAGCACCACATTGCCGCTGTCGTATGTTTCTGATCCGATAATGATATTCAACAAGGTAGATTTTCCGCTGCCGTTTCTACCTACAATACCCACCCGTTCACCACGTTGAAATTTATGAGAAAATTTATCCAGCAAAATATTTTCGCCATAGGCTTTCTGAATATTGTGCAATTCTAAAATCTTGCCACCCAATCGCTGCATTTTCACTTCAATCTCTACTTTCTTATCTTCCGTTTTTGCCGTAGCGGCCGCTTTCACATTTTCAAAATTATCTACTCTGGATTGCGCTTTTGTTGTTCGTGCTTTCGGCTGCCGGCGCATCCATTCCAGTTCTTTGCGAAACGTATTTTGTGCCTTCTCTACATTCACGCGCTGATTCTCTTCGCGCAATTCTTTGTTTTCAAGATATTTGGAATAGTTGCCTTTATGTTTATACAAAATTCCGTTATCAATTTCCAGAATCTCATTACAGATATTTTCAAGAAAATAACGATCGTGCGTAATCATCAGCAAGGTGATATTATGCTTAGACAAGTATTCTTCCAGCCATTCAATCATATCCATGTCCAGGTGATTGGTTGGCTCATCCAGAATAAAAATATCCGGTCTGTCCAGCAATAAGATAGCCAGTGCCAGACGTTTCTTTTGACCGCCGGACATAGTACCCACTTTCTGGTCGAAATCGAAAATCAGGAATTTAGACAAGATCAGTTTCACCTGTTGCTCATAATCCCAGGCTTCCAGCTCATCCATCTTGTTCATCGCATGTTGCAAGTCGCCATGTCCGTCTAAAGCCTGTTCATATTCCAGACTCGCCATCAGAATCGGATTATCCGCATGCATTATGGTCTGATACACCGTTTTATTGTCGTCGAAATCCGGTTCCTGTACCAAAAAACCTGCTTTTATATCTTTATGGAATTTAAAATCTCCGCTTTCCGGTGGCTCTAAACCTTGCAATATTTTAATGAGAGATGACTTTCCGGTACCGTTTTTTGCAATTAAGGCTACTTTTTGTCCTTTATCAATGAAGAAAGTGATATTTTCAAATAAGAGTTTGTCGCCGTAGTATTTTGAAAGATTATTGACCGTAAGATAGTTCATGCTGCAAAAATACACTTACTACCTAAATTTATTTTAATTTTATTGCGTGCAGGTATTATTAAAATATGTAGCCATCACTGTTTTGTGCCTGGGTAGCTTTAGTATAAAAGCAGCACCAAAGGTCTATTCGTATAATTCTACAAAGAGTAAAATCACGGTTCCGTTCCGGTTGTTCAATAATATCATCATTGTAGACCTTAAAGTAAATGATACGAGAACGCTGAAATTTATATTTGATTCCGGTTGCAAAAGCACCATCATCATACATCCGATGTGGCTGGATTCTTTTATCATACCTTACAATCAGAAAGTCTATTTTTCAGGACTTGGGTTTAATGATTCTATTGAAACCGTAAAAATTGATGATGGCAAACTACAACTTGGACAAATTACCGGAGAACATATTCCTATTTTCATTTTAAGTAAAGATTCACTGAGTCTCGACCATTATTTAGGAACGGATGTGGATGGTATTTTCGGTGCAGAAATTTTTGAGAAATATTATATCCGTGTCAATTACAAAAGCAGGCTGATTGAAATTTATGATAAAAAACCGGTCAAAAAAATTAAAGCGAGTTACAATAAACTGCCTGTTGTAATGCGCAAAAGCAAAGGCTATGTTTCCTGTATGGTGCAAAACCATAAAAATGATTTTTACCTGTCTGAACTGTTGCTCGACACCGGTTCCAATATTCCTGTCATCATCAAAAACAAAGAACCTGCCGATTTGAATATTGATTATTACATCGATGCAGAAATCGGTGAAGGCCTGTCCGGACCCATGTATTCCAGAGTGAGCAGATTGAAACGATTATTTCTGGATACGCTGAAGCTGGATAGTATAGTGGTGGCTTTTAATGAAACGCCGATTACGTTTAAAGAATTAGATGAAAATACCTTAGATGGAAATATCGGCAATGATATTCTGAACAGGTTGGATTTGTTTTTTGCTTTTCCGGAAAATGCCATTTATTTCAAACCGACTTCTCGCATAAAAGAACCGTTTGATTTCAATGTATCCAATATTATTTTGCTGGAAAACAAATCAAAAAATGGCGGTTTTATGGTGAAAAGCGTTGCAGGTAATTCGCCGCCTTTGCTCGCAGGCTTGCAGAAAGGCGATGAAATCCTGAAAATAGACAGATACGACTGCGCTGATTTACGCATTGAAGATGCGCTGTCATTACTCAACAAACGCATCGGTAAGAAAATCATCCTGCATTTTAAACGAAATAATGTAGTGACAAAAATCACGTATAAATTAGTGAGTATTATTTAAGAATTTGGAATCAAAAGCCAAGAGCTACAAATCTGTAAACGACTAAACTTACTTCAAATTTTAAGAATGTTTGAATTAGCAAAATGATTGTTCAGATCGCGTGCTCAATCCACAGCACGTGGCGAAGAAAAAATCTGAACGGATTTTGGATTACTTTTTGGCCTCAAAAAGTGACAAAAGTTAAATTAAAGACGAATTTCAATAATGAAGAAAAATAAAATCGTAAATTCAATATTCAATCTAAAATTAAAAAAACTATGCAAGCCATTTATTTAGTGAAAAACGGAAAACCTAAAGATGCTTTTGAATTCAGAGATATACAAATCACAGAACCCAAAGACGATGAAGTAGGCGTCATTGTGGAAGCTTCCGGTATCAACTTCGCCGATGTAGTAGCCAGACTCGGACAATATCAGGACTGTCCGCCATTGCCCGCTGTTATTGGCTACGAAGCAGTAGGACGAGTAGAAAAAGTGGGCAAAGATATTAAAACCGTACAAAAAGGTGACCGTGTGCTGGTGTTCACCCGTTTCGGTGGTTACAGTCAGTACGTTATTCAGAAAGAATACGGCGTTGCCAAAATCAGTGAAACGATGGATGCGGGCAAAGCACTGGCACTGGCCACACAATACAGTACCGCTTATTATGCCAGTATGGTAGCCACCAATATATTTCCGAATGAAACGGTGTTGATTCACTCAGGTGCCGGCGGAGTGGGAACTGCATTGATACAATTATGCAAATTAAAGCAGGCAAAAATTTATACCACGGCTGGCAGTGAAAGCAAACTGGAATACTGCCGTCAGCAAGGCGCCGATGTCGCCATCAATTATGTGAAAGAGGATTTTTCTAAAGAAATTAAAGAACCGATTGATGTTGTCTTTGATGCCGTTGGTGCGGAAAATTTCAGAAAAAGTTATAAACTATTAAACCGAGGCGGCCGTATTGTTGGCTATGGCGCATCATCTATGACAGATGCACACAATGTATTTTCCAAAGCGAAAATGGGATTGGCGTTCGGGTTGTATCATCCGGCGCAACTGCTGATGGAAAGCCGGGCTATGATTGGTGTAAACATGCTGCGCATTGCCGACTACAAACAGGATATACTGAAGCACTGCATGGAAAGTGTGATACAATTATTGCACGAAGGAAAGATTGAACCGCACGTCGGAAAGATGTATGCTGCCAAAGATATTTACCAGGCTCATGAAGACATGGAAAACAGAAAAACCATGGGAAAGATTGGGATTGTGTGGTAATCGAACTCAACGTCATTGCGAGCGAAATGAAATGAAGCGTGGCAATCTGTTCAAAAAAATATAATAAATAAAAATGGAAAGAGGTGGCTGTATATATATACTCACAAATAAAAACACCACCACATT
>JBIKPT010000052.1:0-16027 GCA_044357355.1 Chitinophagales bacterium | reverse complement strand
TCTTTCTTTACTTATGTTATTTGAATGTAATTATTTTTGTTTAACAAAAAAAGGATTAACTTTAAACAGAAATTAAATTAAATTTATACATATGCACAAGAGATTACCAGCCTTTCACAGGTACACTATAAAAGACTTAGAAAGATTAAGTAACATAAAGGCACATACATTGCGTATTTGGGAACAGCGATACGGAATGCTAACTCCTCAAAGAACAGATACGAATATTCGTTATTATACGGACACAGAACTAAGGTATGTGTTGAATGTTTCTCTGTTAAATCAGAATGGGTATAAGATTTCTAAAATAGCGTCCATGACAACAGAGGCTATAGAAAGAGAAGTCATAAGAATCACAAATTCAAAATCAGACCATGATAGTCAAATCAGTGCACTCGTTATTGCAATGATAGATTTAAATGAAATTGCCTTTAATAAAATTTTCAATGATTCCATTATGCGGCTGGGTTTTGAAGATACAGTAATACAAATTATTTTTCCGTTCCTGGAGAAAATTGGAAACCTATGGATAACAGGCAGTATTCGCCCACTTCATGAGCATTTCATAAGCAATTTGATTCGTCAAAAACTAATCGTAAATATTGATGCGCATCCAAAACAAATAAAAGCAAATGCAAAAAAGTTTTTATTATTTACACCGGAAAATGAAATTCACGAGCTGGCATTATTGTTTAATTACTATCTGTTAAAATCAAGAAATCATGATGTACTTTATATAGGTTTGAATATTCCAATTTACGATTTAATTTCAGTATTTAATCATCAGCAGCCTGATTATCTGGTGAGTTGTTTTACCGTACATCCAAAAGGTGAGGTGCTTAAAAATTACCTTACAACACTGGCGAAAAATTTTAAAGATTCAAAAATTGTGATATCCGGATATCAGATTAGAAATTATAAACATCCTTTGCCATCCAATGTTATCCGTTTGGCTGATTTAAATTCATTTTTGGAATTATTACCCGGTATTTAGAATTATTTAACATACGAAGTGAATTTTATTGTTTAACTTTACGTCAACAAAATTAAACAAAATGTCTGTAATCAATTTTCAATCAGAAGTAAAAACCGCTACCGTTGTTCTTAAACCACACGCAATGCGTTTGACCAGAGACATTAATGACGCTGAAGATTTAATCCAGGAAACTATTGTCAGAGCTCTGACTAATGAAGATAAGTTTCAGGAAGGAACGAATATCAAAGCCTGGTTGTTTACGATTATGAAGAATATTTTCATAAATGACTACAGAAAAAAATCTAAAAGAAATACGGTTATCGATACAACTGATAACCTGTATTATCTGAATGCTTCCACAACCATCAGTAATGCAGGTGAACGTGCTTTTGTGATGAATGATATCAGAAACGCACTGATGAAAATATCAAATGAATTACGTGTGCCATTCCTGATGCATTACAAAGGATACAAATATCATGAAATCGCCGAGCAATTAAATCTTCCTCTGGGAACAGTTAAAAGCAGGATCTTTTTCGCAAGAAAAGAGCTCAAAGATTTACTGGTGAAAGATTATAGCTAATCAACTTTTCATTTCTTTTTTAGCCGAAAATTATTTTTTTTAAAATAATTACTCCATATTTGTGTGCTAAATATCTATGAAAAAGTTTTTATCTATTCTTATTATCCTTTTCCTGTTCACATCTGTTTCTTATTCTTACACCAAAGAAGAATTGTCTTTCGCAACTGAAATATTATTCAGAAAAACAGCTTATTTGGATCAAATGAAGTTCAAGCAAGAGACTATGGCTGAACTGGCTTACTTAAAAAGTGTATACAAACTCGATTCATTTAATTTACAAACTAAGAAGTATATCAGTAATCTAAATGATTATTATTATAAATCATTTTACCCATATAGTAAATTATTAGATGAAAATGCTGTTATAACTGAAGATTGCATTGATGAACAAAAAACTGCTCAGGTCAAAAAATTACTTTTTTATACACTATATCCGGGTCATGTTAAGTTGCCTGCTGATATAATAGACCAATTGGAGCAACAGTCAACCGTTGATGAATTCTTTGGACCATATTACACACTGACGAATATCTACTTCCTGAAAAAATATCACTACAATAATTTAACACTTTCTCAAAAAACTAAATTATCCACTGTTGAAAATTTTTTAACTGAGTTGCTCTATAATAAATATGTGAAAGATGTTCCTGAATGGGCATTTTATAAATTTTTATCAGTAAAAGTGTTAAAAATGAACAACAGTGAACTTGCAAAAAACTTAGATTTAACTGACTTAGTGAAGTTTTTCACCAGCACAATGAGGCAGCCACTTACATTGGGTGAAAATGATAAAAATAACATTCCATTAATAAATAGAATTGGTTACCACCAGGCAATGGAATTGGAAGCAAATGCTTTATTGTGGATATTTTTGTTAGAACTTAATAAAAATTAGCTTTATTTTGTGCAGAATTATAAAAAAACGTTAAATTAGCCACTTGTAATCGCCTTACATCCTTTTTGAAAGCTTAGAAAATACAAATAATTAGTATATATGATTAGTAAACCACGTAATATTTAACCTATGAAAAAACGATTATTAACGAAAACGCCCAACTGGAAAAATTATTGCAGCCTATTGCTGCTACTTTTCATTTTTGGGCTACAAACACCTTTAAAAGCTCAGCAGTTTCGTACTATCACTGTCACATGGACAGGTGGATCAGACGATGATTGTTCAGATCAGGGCTTATTAGGCTGTAGTTCATTTACAGGTTCGCCTGACCCTCGCTGGTTATTGGCAGGGAAACTGGATACGGATACAAATTATCCTCCTGATTTTTTTGAACAAAGAAATGATGTAACAGCAGGAAATCATTTTTGGAACAGAACAGTTCTAAATACATTTAACTGTGGTGCTACAAATATTAATATTCGTGCACAAAGCTGGGAAGAGGATAATATCCTTGGTTGCGGTGAAAATGACGAATACAATACGGGTTGTATAGACAACGACGAAGATTACAGTGGAGTTCAAATATTCAACATTCCTGTTGTTAACGGGCCATGGACCAGAACAATGGCGAATGGTTATACTATTTTTGGAAATATAACAGTTGTTGCCGGTGGTGGTCCGGTTGCACCTACAGTAGCAGACGCTACAGTAGAGGTTTGCTTTAATTCACCTGCAACATTAGAAGTTACATCAGCACTTGATGTTCCTGGTAACATTATTACCTGGTTCTCAGACGCTGCATTAACAGATCCTGTTGCATACGGTCCAACATTCACAACTTTGCCTTTAACGGCAAATGTTTCCTATTGGGTAGCTGAAACAGATAGAGCTTATGCTTGTGCTGGTGTTGCTACTAGAGTAGATGTTACAGTAAGACCTGAACTTCCAACACCGGATGTTACAGGTTCATTAGCTTGTTTTGATGAAGCAGCGACCATCCGTATTGAAGATTTAGGCGGTGGTGAAAGATATGATCTTGCAACAGACCCATTATTTGTTGATGTTATTTACAACAATGTGCTTGCAGGTGATTATGCAACAGATGGGTTAACTCAATTTACTTCTTATTTTATTAGAGTTGACGATGGCGTTTGTACTGGTCCAACTGCAGTTGCATTAACAGATGCTGCTGATAAGCCAGAAATTGCTATAGATGATGCAGAAATATGCGAAGGTGAAGATGTTGCTCTCTTCTTAGCTAATCCTTCACTTTCTCTTGAATGGGATCCGGCTATAGATGCTAACTTAGAATTATATACAGGTGGTTTTGGTTTCATTGGCAGCATTCCGTTTGACGGATTTGATGCTTCTTTCTTATTAAACCTTCCTCCAGGTTTAGCTCCTGGAACATATTTGTTCTATGGAAGATTAGCAAATGCTTATTTCGCTGACTTAGATGGTGACTTGGTATACTGTGAATCAGATTTTGTTCCATTCTATTTAACAATAAATGATACACCTGATGCACCTACAGCTGATGCTGTTGAGGTTTGCTCCGGTAACTCTGCTTTATTAACAGCAGTGGGTGAAGATGGCGCTACGATTACTTGGTACGCTGATGCAGGATTAACAAATCCGGTTCAGGTAGGTGCTGAATATAATTCACCGGTATTAACAGGTCCTGCTACTTATTATGTAACAGCTAAATACGGTGATTGTGAAAGTGCTGAAACGCAAGTGGATGTAACAATCGCTGCTCCAGGTGCTGGTCCAACAGCTGAAGGTGATACTATCTGTGTAGGTCAAACTGCAAATTTGGAAGCAACTGGTTTAGCAGGTGCTACATTTACATGGTATGATGATGCAGCTTTAACACATGCAATACAAGTAGGTGCACAATACAATACATTACCATTAGATGTTACTACATCTTTCTGGGTGACACAAACAGTTGATGGTTGTGTAAGTTTAGCAACAGAAGTTCAGGTAGTAGTTAATCCTCCGGCTGAATTACCATATGGCACTGATGGATATACAATCTGTCTTGGTCAAACAGTTCCTCCGGGAGATGGCTTACAAGCTTACTGCGTAGGCGCTGGCGGAGTTGTACCGGTTATCACAACAATTAGCATTCCTGCAAGTGCAACTGCTGGTGGTGGTTTCCCATTATTAGTAGGTCCTACTGCAGGTCCTTACGGATCACTTACATTTGATGCATCTGCAATTCCAGCAGGTTCAACAATTGACAAAGTTACTTTAACAATGAACATGAGACATACATGGGCAGCAGACGTTTATATTAGATTAACTTCACCAGCGTCTACTACTGTTGATGTTACTGATCCGGTTTGGTTGGCTGCATTAAACATGAATTACGGTTCATCAAACGGAACAGTGTCACAACTTTATACATATGATGATGCAGCTGTAAATTCAATAACTCCTACTGGTACTTCAACATATGATTTCCCTGCGGGTTCTTATTTGCCATACAGCCCACTAGGCACATTCAATGGTTCTGATCCATCTGGTATCTGGACATTAGAAGTTGATGATTTATTCAATATTGATGCAGGTGCTATTGACGGTGCTACATTAAATGTATCATATACTTCAGGTGCTTCTACAACAGCAAATATTCCTGCAGTTTCTGCTCCAACACCGGCTTTCCCGGTTGCAATCGGACCAGATAGTGGCAGTCCTAAAACAATTGAATTTGATGCATCTGCATTACCTGCAGGCGCAGTAATTACTAAAGTTACTGCTAGTGTTTCAATGTTCCACAAATGGGCTGGTGATGTTGTAATAAACCTTACATCTCCTGGTTCTACTACAATAGAGTTAGTTAATGATAATGGTTTAGGAAGTGACAACTATGGTGTATCTAACGGAACGGCTCCATCTAATTATACATTTGACGATGCTGCTTCTGCTCCATTAGCTGCTATACCTGGTGCAAACCAACCAATACCTGCAGGTTCTTATCAACCAAATGATGCATTAAACGCATTCAATGGTGCTTCTCCTCAAGGTATTTGGAGCATGGAAATAGACGATTCTGGTGACGATGACGGTGGTGAATTAACTGCGGCTTCTTTATCAATTACATACTCTGTAGATAATATCGTGGCTGGAAATGTGTTAACATGGTGGGATGCACCAACAGGCGGTACGCAGGTTGGTACTGGTTCTCCATTCTTACCAGCTTCATATAATACATTAGCTCCTGGAGATTATGTATACTATTCTCAGTGCGATTCTACAAGTACTTGCTCAAATAGCAGGGTACCGGTTGTATTAACAATATTACCTGCTGTTACAGCTCCGGTTGTGAATCCTGTAGCTGCGGTTTGTGTAGGTTCTACTGCAACATTAACTGTTACAAATCCAATTGGAACGGTTGAATGGTACGCTGATGCAACATTAGGTGTATTACTACATGTTGGCTCATCATATACAACACAACCTTTAAATACTACAACTACTTATTATGTAATAAATAATAACGGTACATGTTTAAGTCCGGTAACTGCAGTTGTAGTTACAGTTAATCCTAGACCTGAAACACCAGAAGCTTCTGAAAGCTTCTATGTAACTTGCTTTGATGATTTGACCGTATTGTTTGCTGAAAATGCTGCTGGTGATGAAATACGTTGGTATACAGACAAAGGTGGTTTAGATGAAGTTACTGGTGCATTCGGTGCTGATGATAACGGTGAATTTACAACACCAGAACTTGCTTCTTGGACTAGATTCTATTTTGATGCAGTGGATCCTGTTACCGGTTGTCACAGTGCAATGAATTTCGTGGATGTTTACACAACACCTAAATTTGAAACTCCAAGAGTGGAAGATGTAGAAGTTTGTACTTCAGAAGATTCAATTACATTAACCGTTCATGTTTCTTATCCTTTCGATTTAGTAACTGACTTCTTTGATCTCTTTACATTCTTTGAAGCTACAGTACAATTTGTAGATAACACAGGAACTGCAACAGGACCATTATCAACTCTAGGTTTAGTAACAGTTCCGTTGTCGCCATTTGATAATATTTATGAAGCTTCAGGATCTATCACCATCCCAAGAGTTGGAACGGGTCCATTTGGTGAAGATTGGGATTACTCTGCTGCTGGTGTTTATGACATTGGTGCTACAGTTAATAACTCATGGTTTAATGTTACCACAGGTGACTTATTCTTATGCGCATCTGATTTCGGTACAGCTTCTTTGACAATCAAAGAAACACCTGAAGCTCCGGTAGTTGCTGCTGATACAGTTTGTGCTGGTCAGGCAACAACATTGGTTGCAACTGGTGAAGATTTTGCAACATTTACCTGGTATGACACAAGTGATTTAACACATGCTATTCAAGTAGGTGCAGAATACTATACAGGTAATTTATCTGCGGATGCTACTTACTTCGTAACACAAAATATTGGTGGCTGCGAAAGCGGTGCTACTATTGTTACTGTTACTGTTAATGATCAACCGGGTAATCCAACTATCAACAGCAACACACACGTGTGTGAAGGTGACAGTCTGGTATTAACTTCTACAGTTGTTTCAGGTACAGGTGTTCAATATAACTGGTATGGTATCGATGGTACTTTATTAGGTACTACTACTGAACCAAGATTTGTCATCTTTAATGTTACTCCTGCGAATAGCGGTGTATACTCTGTAACTGCTTCTATTGGTGAATGCGTTTCGGCTTCTTCTTCTACAACAGTAGTAGTGGATCCACAACCTGCAACACCGGTTATTACAGATGAAAGAATTGAAGTTTGTGAAAGAGGTAATGTTACTATCTGTGCTACTACAACTGAATTAGATGCCATCTATACATGGTCTGGTCCTAATGGATTTGCTTCTAACGCAAACTGTATTTCATTATCTAATGTTTCAGCTACTCAGTCAGGTTGGTACTATGTATCAGTAACTGCAAGTGGTTGTACATCCGATCAGGATTCAATATTGTTAGAAGTGAACGCTGCTCCGACGGTAGATAGCGTTGGAAGTAACGCACCACTATGTGAGCATGAAACATTGAACTTATTTGCTTTCTTACCGGATGGTGATTTCCCTTACAGCTATAGCTGGACAGGACCTAATGGTTATTCTTCTACAGAACAAAATCCTACTATCGTTGATGTAACAGAAGCTGATAATCAAGGTTTCTACACATTGGTAGTAACAGATACACTTACAGGTTGTACTTCAGTAGTTTATACAGAATTAGTTGAAATCTATACATTCCCTGATAAAGTGATTGCTGATAATGATGGTCCTATTTGCGAAGGCGGTGTAATTAAATTGAATGCGTCTAACGTGTTTGGTGCAACATACTCCTGGACAGGTCCTAACGGATATACTGCTACCGGCAAAAATCCAACATTAGATCCTGCTGATCCTTCTCAAACAGGTACATATACTGTTACAGTAACATTGCCTGGTGGTTGCGTTGATTCTGCTACAACTGACGTTATTGTTTGGGCTAACCCAATTGCTAACGCAGGTGCTGATACAACTGTAAATCAAGGTACTATCTTCCAATTAAACGGAACTTCAGCTGCTGGTCCACTTCCAATCTTACCTGGAGTAACTTTCAACTGGACACCAAACGAATTGTTAAATATCGAAAACATTCCTAATCCATTAGTAGACTTCACTGAATTACCGGTTCCTAATCCATACAGCTTAGTATTCACTATCTGGGATAAAAACGGTTGTACAGATAAAGACACTATCGAGATTACAGTTATTCCTTCATTGGATCTGATTATTCCGGATATCATCACACCGAACGGTGACGGATTGAACGATACTTGGTTTATCCAACATATTGAAAACCTGAATAATGCTCTTATACCTTATACAATTCAGATTTATGCAAGAGGTGGTGCCTTATTGTTCAGCTCTAACGCTTACAGTAATGACAACGGATTTGATGGTACTTATAAAGGTAATACGTTACCGGATGGTGCTTATTGGTTCGTAATCACAACTCCTGATAAAACTTATAAAGGTGCAATCCACATTAAAAGATAATAGGAATGAAGCGAATTAATAATCTAAGTAAAATCATAACAATGAAAATGCATAAAATCATCAGCTTAGTAGCCTTGTTAGTCGCAGGAATCCAATTGTCGGATGCACAACAGCTACCAGTTTTTAACAATTATTTCCTGAATCCGTTCTTCTACAATCCTGCGCGTGCAGGATCGGATCCGGACGGAGGTCGTATCAATTTGGGTTTCCAAAGACAACACGACAGAATAGGAGATGGTCCAGTTACTACATACGGTTCTTGGGACGGTAGAATAAAGTCAGGTAACATGGCATTAGGTGTAACTATCTTTCACGACAGAACCACTCCACAGTGGCAGAATACCGGCGGAAGTGTAGCGTATGCATACCATGTGCCGTTGACTAAAGATAAAGCACACGTGTTAGCCATTGGTTTGCAAGCGGGTGTTAATTCTTTAGGCTTAAGTGGATTTACACCACAAGTAGATGAGCCAGGTTTGACAGGAAGAAGTGTGAACTTTGACTTGTCTGTTGGTATCAACTACTCATGGAAAGGTTTAAACGTTGGTTTCTCCGTACCACAGGTATTGGGTAACAAAGTAAGATTCAAAGCAACTGATCCTACTTTTGAAACACAAACAAGAATTGCTCGTCAGTATATGTTTATGACAAGCTATGAAGCAGCTTTGGGTAAAAAGAAAGAATGGATGTTAGCACCTTACGTACAAGTAAACTTCGTTGACAAATCTTTACCGGTTTATTTAGACATCACGTTAAAGGCACAATACAAAAAATTAGTGTGGTTAGCGGTTGGTTACAATAACGGTGGCGGTTTGAAACCGGACGGTTCTTCTGACAAAGGTTTTATCTATTCTAATGCAGCAGGTATTCATGCTACTGCAGGTGTAGGTATCAAAGAGTTGGTTAACTTAAGTTATACTTTCAAAGCACCGGTTGGCAAAAAAGACAACACACTTTCTTTTGCTAACTTAGGTTCTACACACGAAGTTTTAATCAGCTTCAGACTGAAACGCAAAACAGATCAGGATGAGTTTGAGAAAAACAAAAAACGTACAGACGATGAAATTGCTAAAGTAAATCAGAAAACTGACGACAACGCCAACAAAATTGACGAAGTTGACAAAAAAGTGGATTCTTTAGGTAATTCATTAAACGGAAGAATAGATGCAGTAGATAAAAAAGTATCAGATGTTAAATCTGCAACTGACAAAAACACTACTGATATCGAAAAAGTATCTGCTCGTTTAGATAATATCGTTTACAAAAAATTCGGTTCAGTTTACTTTGAAGTTGACAAACATGAGTTGACAGATGAAGCTAAAGCTAGTATCGATGCATTCAAAACTAAATTGACAGAAATGAAAGGTAACTACTTCATTTACTTAGCTGGTAATGCTTCCAGCGAAGGTAATACAGGTTACAACCATGCATTATCTGCAAAACGTTGCGATGCTGTTAAACGTTATTTAGAAGGTGCTGGTATCTCTCAAAGAGTATTGTTATTGCCTTACGGTGAAAACTCTTGGGTAACTGACAAACAACAAAAAGAAGAAGACAGAGCTATGAACCGTCGTGTAGATATCTACCTGAGTGGTGAATAAGAATTGATTTTCTCTAAATACAAAAATGCCTCTGATTTTTCAGAGGCATTTTTTATTTGTTTTGGACGTATTATGATAGCTTGAGAAAGTAGTTGCTTTTTCTTATGGCTGTTTTTATTTTGTATGCATCTTATTCTGAACTTGCGTGAAATTTATTTCTAGATTTAAATGCATCAAATTCTTTTTCTGTTTCCTGTTATTTTCTTTTAAAGGTAAGATGAACTATTATTAGCTGATTTCCGGTTGCTGCGTTTAGACTGTTGTTGCTGATTTTCAGGCTTAATGAGCTTGTTTTGGAAAGTTGATTTTTTTATGATGATGACTCTTATTATACCTGTAATAGAAACATTCGTGATGCAGCTCTATATATAACATCAAAAAAAAATCCCGACCTAAGTCGGGATTTTTTTGTTTTGTATCTGTAAGTTTATTTTTTTACACTTCCTTTTACCAATTCCTTGATACGAGATGCTTTACCTTTTAATTCTCTGATATAGAAAATCTTAGCTCTTCTAACTTTACCGATTTTATTCACTTCTATTTTTTCAATATTTGGTGATGATAAAGGGAAAATTCTTTCTACACCAACACCGTTAGATATTTTACGAACGGTGAATGTTTGTGTGGTACCTGTGCCTTTACGCTGGATAACATCGCCACGGAAAATCTGAATACGTTCTTTCGAACCTTCAATGATTTTGTAGTGTACATTTATATTATCACCTGCTTTAAAGTCAGGTAACGCTTTTGTTTCTGTCAATCTTTTGGTTAATTCTTTTACCTTGTCCATTTCTGATAAATTTAGCGACTGCAAAGATACGCAGTTTTTTAGTAAAATCAATGTTATTTAATCGTTTTCTAATAAATCCGGTCTTCTGGCTTTTGTTCGCTCCACCGATTGCTGATAGCGCCATTCTTCAATGATTTTATCATTGCCGGAAAGCAGCACATCCGGTACTTTCCAGCCATTATAGTCAGCCGGTCGTGTGTAAACGGGTGGTGCCAGCAGATTATCCTGAAAGGAATCCGTTAAAGCCGAGGTTTCGTCATTTAAAACACCTGGTATAAGTCTTCCAATGGCATCTACGAGGACTGCAGCTGGCAGTTCGCCACCGGACAACACATAACTTCCAATAGAAATTTCTTTGGTAATAATATGCTCTCTGAGGCGTTCATCGATTCCTTTGTAGTGACCACATAAAAGAATGATATTTTTCTTTAAAGAAAGTGAATTCACGGTTTTTTGCTCTAAAAGCTCACCATCAGGTGTCATAAAGATGATTTCGTCGTATGTTCTTTCTTTTTGCAGGTTTTCGATGCATGTCAAAATAGGTTCAATGGCCATTACCATGCCTGCGCCACCACCGAACTGATAATCATCTATCTGTTTAAATTTCTTCTTTGAATAATCGTGGATATTGTGCAAATGTACTTCCAGTAAGCCTCTGTCTTTGGCGCGCTGCAAAATAGAATGCGCAAAAAAACTTTGCATCAAATCAGGAACGGCAGAAAGTATATCGATACGCATAGTTAGTGATTAGTCATTGGTCAATAGTCAATGGTTTTTTATTGTGAATTTAGAAAATTTCTAAGAAACCATCCGGCAATTGCATTTCTACAATTTTCTTTTGATCATTAATATTCAGAATAAAATCATCATTTAATGGAATTAGAATTTCTTTTTTGTCTTTCAATACTTTAGCGAGAAACTGAAAAGGCATTTCCATAATGGCTTCTATTTTTCCAATGCTTCCAATGTTTTTGTCTGTTATTTCATAACCTACCAATTCATCGAATTCCTCACCATCCAGTATCTCTGAAAGATCATCATCTTTTGCAAAAATGTCTTTTCCCTGCAACGGATGCGCTTTTTCTTTATTGTCAATATCTTCTAAAGAAATAATAGCCTGTGAGTCGGAATTAATATCTTTTGTCACTATAAAATAGGGTAGCTTATTGATGAAAATAGCTTTCATGTCTTCAAAATCATGCATGTAAAATTCATCGATAAATACTTTCAAATGGCCTTTGTAGCCATGCGTTTTTAATACTTTTCCTATTTTGATGAGCTCCATTGCTTTATTCTATATATGATGTTGGATAAATGGAAATACATAATTTTATTACCAACCGTTTCCACTCTTGAGAGGAGATTAAGAGGTGTGTTAATAAAAAATCCCGACGTAAAAGTCGGGATTTAATTCTATTTTTTCAGAAAATTATTCTGCAGTTTCAGTTGTTTCCGCAGCTGCATCCGTGTTTTCAGTTGCTTCTGCCACCGGAGTCACTTCTTCTTCTGCAGCAGGCGTTTCTTCAGCCACTACTTCTACTTCTTTTACTTTTGCAGGTGTATTTACAACCGCTTCGATTTTCGCTTTTTTCTTAGCTTCTGCTTTTTCTTTGTGGTCTAGTACTTTACCTTCTTTGCCTGATAACCATTCGTTGAATTTAACTTCTACGTCTTCAGCTTTCACTACGCCTAACTGCACACCACGTAACAAATGTTTTTTGTACATCGCGCCTTTGTAAGAAAGGATAGCTTTTACGGTTGAAGTTGGTTCAGCACCGGTTTGTAACCATTTAACTGCTTTGTCTACATCCAGGATGATTGTTGCAGGAATGGAAGTTGGATTGTACGTGCCAATCTGGTCTATGTACTTTCCGTCTCTTTTCGCACGACTGTCTGCCGCTACGATTTTGTAGAATGGAGCACCTTTTGCACCATGTCTCTGTAATCTTAATCTTGTTGCCATATAAAAATATGTTTTGTTTTTTAGTCCTGTTTTGCCAATATTGGCGTTCAGGTTTTGAAAATATCCGTTTCCGATTTCAGAACGGAACGCAAAGATAAGAATAAATTGCCGAATTTTGAAAGCTGTATTGGCATAATCAACCCGAAAATGATGTTATTTTAACAATTACAGGTTGTTTTTACCGTATAAACGACTCGTAACGTAGCATTCTGGTATTGATTATCGTGGAAATTGCATGAATACAATTAATCCTGTGCTCTCTCAAATAGGTAGTTCATCTTTTCATGATCAACTGAAAACGAATAATCATTTATAAATTCAGCTACCGGTTGCCATTTTCCAGTTATTTAAGTCAACTTCTTTAGGCAGGAATTTGCTGGTATCACCGTTTCCGATAATGATTTCGCGAACGATGGTAGAAGATATTGCTGATAATTCCGGTGAAGAAAGAATCAGGAATGTATCCAGATCCGGCTGCATCATTTTATTGAGCTGCGCGATTGTTTTTTCGTATTCAAAATCTGCAGAGGAACGAATGCCACGAATGATGTATTTGGCATTTTTCTGCTGACAATAATTGACGGTAAGTCCGGTGTAAGATTCAACTTTCACGGTTGGATATTCTTTGAATACTTTTTGAATCCAGTCGATTCGTTGTTCCAATGGAAATAAATATTTTTTTTGCGTGTTGACACCGATGGCGATGATTATCTCATCAAATAAAGGAACGGCGCGCGTCACGATATCAACGTGGCCTACGGTAATCGGATCAAAGGAACCCGGAAAAATAGCAATCTTGTTCATATAGTAAATGTAAAATGGATAATCGGAATTTGAAAGTAAAATTTGAAAATAAATGGAAGTAGCGGAATAAGCAGCAAAAGTGTGAGTGTAATTAATTTATGGATAACGTTTTTGGGCTTGGCGAAGGTGGCGATTTTCACCACAAATGTTTATGCGGAGAACCAAACTTTGATTAACCACAAATGTGTCTACGGAGCACTGAACCGCCACTTTTGCCAAACCCGTGTTATAGGCAGGCATTTTGTTAGGGTAGTTTTGCAAGCTTTTCAATTGTTAATCCTTGTATTATTATGCTAAACAGTACACAAAAATATGCTGCAATTAAAAGTATATTTTTTGTTTCACTGTCTGGTAACGATAATACCAAAGCCAATGAAAGTCCTCCACGTAAGCCACCCCAACTAATTATTTTTGCTTCTTTGTCTGTTAGTTTCAGGAGTTTTGGGAATACTAAATGGGGTAGATAAACAATTATTATTCTTGAGAGCAACACTATGAAAACTGAAATTAATCCAACCCAAATATATTTTGTATTGAAGTCAATTACAATGAGAACAAAAGCAATTAAGATGAATAAAACCGCATTGAGAATAACGTCAAGTAATTCCCAAAATTTATGAACATATTCTTGTGTAGTGTCGCTCATTGCAACGTCTTGTCTAAAATTGCCTACCATTAAGCCCATTACTACCATTGACAAAGCTCCTGAAAGATGCAAATAATTACAAAAAGTATATCCTGCCATTACAAAAGCGAGAGTCAATAAAATTTCTGTTTGATAATGGTCAATTGATTTTAAAAGTAAGTAAAGAAAGTAGCCCAATGCAAGCCCCATTAAAATCCCACCTATGGCTTCTTGCATAAATAGAAGCCCAAAATGAGAGAAGCTAAATTCACCTGTGCTTAATGTGTCTAACAATGCGATGAAAATAACTACGCCAATTCCATCATTAAATAAACTCTCGCCAACAATTGTATATTCTGTCCCTTTGGGTACATTAGCTTTTGTCAAAATTCCTAAAACAGCAATTGGGTCAGTAGGTGATATTAACGCTCCAAAAATTAGGCAATAGATAAAGCTAATCTCTAAGTTGAAAATTTGAGTTAGTCCATAAAATAGAGCGGCAATAATGACAGTAGAAAGCAAAACGCCACCTAATGCAAAAGTTGCGATTGGTCTTATTTGATGTTTAAGGTTGTTCCAATTGGTATGCAATGCACCTGCAAAAAGTAAAAAACCTAATAAATAGTTGAGTACAATTTTGTCTATATTAGCAAGTTCTATGTATGTTTTAATTTCTTGTAAAGGAATGTTTAGCCACAATTTTGAGCTGATTACAAAGACAGATAAAACAGTTGATAAAAAAAAAGTCCAATTACAAATGGCAGTTTCAAAAACCGTTGGTTAACATAAGCAAAACTTGCTGATAAGCAAATTAGGATTGTAAGAGCAAGATATATATTCATTTATTTTTTGTCAAAGTTAATCACTCTTCTCAATTTACGTTAGGGTGTCCACTATGCTTGCCTATAACTTGTTTGTATGTCTGATAAAATCATACTTATTTACCCTGTTTCAGGTAGATATGTATGGTTTTGTCATCCTTATTTCAAATATACATTTTTATTATTATTTCTCAAAACAAACCACTTCGCCACAGCGCGCAAATATCCATGGTAAGTGCAATGGTGACGTGCACCAAAATACCCATTAAAATGGAATTGGTATTTAAACTTAAAAAGCCTAACACGATGCCGGCAATAATTGCGCCGGCAGTTTCACTGATGGGTTTCCCGAAATGTATCATGCAATACGGAATTACTGCAATCAATATCGAATAATATCCAAATTTATGTTTGAGTCCGTGTAGAAGAAATCCTCTGAAGAAAAATTCAATAGAAATAAATTGCAGTATGTAAATAATTTCCCAAATTAAAAACCGTTGCAGTTCTGCACTGTTTGTTATATGGTAGAACGGATATTTATTTAGGAATGCCGGTGACTTTGAAACGAAAAAGACAATGGGCACCATAATGGAAATCAGTAAAATATAAATCCAGCTATGTTTTCGGATTCCGGATAGCTGAAATCCGTAGTCGCTGAGTTTTTCTTTTAAAACCAATTTAATTAGGATGGCCGGTAATATCAAAAAGACCAGTATGCAATTTAAACCCCAGATGAACAGATTTTGAAAACTGTAATCATGCTCCATTAATGTAGCCTTTGCAAACGCATCTGCAGCTGGCTGGCCTAAAATATTGGATATTAATTTCAGCACTTCGTGTGTGGAATCATAGTACTCGCCAAATAGTAAAAACACAGATGCGCTAACGATGATTAGCACTGCTTTTTTATCAATATTGATT
>JBIKPT010000202.1:0-4661 GCA_044357355.1 Chitinophagales bacterium | reverse complement strand
TGGTATCCATGATGCTTTTTAATGCAAGGCCACCCCAATTTTCAGGTCCGAGAATAGTGGTCTTATTGGGATTGACGACCCAGTCTAAAGCACCACACAAAAAGATGGCTGGCGTTTTTACCTTATTGTCAAATATGGGACCTAATCCTTGATCCGGACCCGGCAAACCACCGCCTAAAGCTGCTACACTTACAATGCCGTTTCTGTTGATGGGTTCATCGTAATTCAATTTCGATTTTACGCATTTGAACAACGGATGCATCAGATTATTAGCAGTTGCATACGTAAAAAACAAAGATGCATTGCCACCCAAACTACCACCAACAGGAAAAAATTTTGTGGTATCTACCGTGTAGCGATTATAATTATCTACCATGTATTTTCGGGCAGCATTGGAGAGAAAGAAATTGATAAACATGGAAGAAAAAAACTTGTCTTTTCCACTGCTGTAACCTACACCGTTGCATTGGTTAATTACCTTATTAATGAAAAAATTAACATTATTTCCTCTCTTGTCAGCACGCGTAGCCACACTGCCTACATTTTCATAATAAGCTACTACATAGCCTCTCAGTGAATAGTCTACAGCGGTAAGGTTTGACATCGACCAGTTAAAGTTTTCGCCGTTACCGTTAGTGAGTAAGATGCAGCGCTTTTGTTTTTCGGCATACACCGGTTGCAGGATGAGCATTCGTACGTTATCTTTCGTATAAAATACTTTTGTCGCTTTGATAGATTCATTCAGATAATACTCTTTATTGAATTCGCCCAGGTTAAACACATCTGCCAGACGATGCGATAAATCCAGAATAGACAGATTGTAGGCATTCAGGTAGTTTCCACCCGTAAAAGACAACGGAACAGACAATGCTTCGGTGTTAATATCGGTATAATTGAACGTGGTAGATTGTGCTGAAGCACTGCGAACAGCCAAAAAAAGCAATAGAATATACAATTTATGCATAAGATATAATTTACAGTATTTTTTATATAATAACTCTAAAGCAAAATTAATGCTAAATAATTCAAATGGAATTATTTTTTTCAATTTCGTTCTTATTGAATTTCGTATCTTTATAGCGTGGAAGAAGTACAAAAAAATATAGAAGCCATCATTTTCGCGGCAGAAAGTCCAATAAAAGTGGATGAATTGCTGACCTATCTGAATAAGACGGCAGAAACACCTTTTACGCAAGAAGAAATTGAAGGTGTTATTTATGTGATTAAAGAAAAATATACAGCCGATTTGTTTCCGTTTGAATTAGGTGAAGTTGGAGGCGGTTACCAATTCTTAACCAAAGCAGATTATCATGTGCCGGTTTCTGCATTTTTAAACAGAAATACGGTAAAACGACTAACAACGGCCGCCTTGGAATCGCTGGCAATAATTGCCTATAAACAACCGGTTACTAAAAACATTATTGAAACCATTCGTGGTGTCAATGCAGATTATACCATCCAGAAATTAATGGAAAAAGAATTGGTGGAAATTGCCGGCAGAAGTACAGAACCGGGAAAGCCATTATTATACAAAACAACTCAACAATTTTTAGACTATTTTGGCATCAACTCCTTAGATGAATTGCCAAAATTGAAAGAATTTGAAGAACTACAAAACCAAATAGGTGAGAAAGAGAATATCGAGAGCGCCAATACAGCCGCTGACATCGCCCAACAAAACTAACTTCCAGAAAAACAAGAAGTCTTTTGTTCCGAAAAATGATCCGTTTGCCTATAAAATAGAGCAAAGTGTAAAGGATTTCAGACCACCCAAAGAAGAGGCAACTTCGGATGAAACCCGATTAAATAAATTTATTTCCAATGCCGGTGTGTGCTCGCGCAGACAGGCAGACGAATACATAAAAGCCGGTTATGTGTCGGTGAATGATGAAGTGATACTGGAAATGGGTTACAAAGTAAAACCCAAAGATGTAGTGAAGTTCAAAAACAAAAAAGTACAGAACGAAAAGAAAGTGTACATTTTGCTGAATAAGCCGAAAGGTTATTTAACCACTGTATCTGACGACAGAGAGCGCCAGACGGTAATGGACCTGGTCAGCACGGTAAAAGATGCACGATTATATCCGGTCGGCCGCTTAGACAGAAATTCTACCGGTGTGTTGCTGCTGACAAATGACGGTGAACTGGCGCAGAAATTATCACATCCAAGCGGTGAAGTGACCAAAGTATATCAGGTAGAGCTGGACAAAGCACTGGATTCAAAAGATTTATTGAAAATCAGAGCCGGTGTGGAACTGGAAGATGGTAAAGCAAATGTGGATCAGGTAGATTATACCTTGCCGCGCGGTGACGACAGACATATAGGAATTGAATTGCATAGCGGAAAAAACAGAATTGTCCGTCGTATTTTTGAAAGTTTAGGCTACGAAGTGCAGAAACTGGACAGAGTTTTATATGCTGGTTTAACCAAGAAAAATTTACCACGTGCCAAATGGCGTTTTCTTACAGAAAAAGAAGTCATCTTCCTGAAATATTTTATCGCGAATAAAAAAGAGAAGAAAGCGAAAGAAGAGAAATAATCTGAATCTGGATTTGTTGGATAAGAGATTTTTAGATTCGATATTAAATCTTAAATTATTAAAAAGACGCAAAATATTTTGCGTCTTTTTAATTTTGTATTCTTTGTGCCTTTGCGTGAGAGACTACCAGAACTTAATCTTTCCTGCTGCAAACCAGCACATTCTGAGCAACATAAATCCGTTGGTGAAACGGGAAATATTAGTATCACCATAGGTGCGTTCACGATAGCGAATCGGTAAATCAATAATTTTTAAGTTCAGTTTATACGCACCAAACAGTAAGTCGAAATCACCAAACGGATCGAAATCGCCAAAGAATTTTCTGTTTTCAATCAGCTTTAAATAATCTTCTCTGAACATCACCTTCGTGCCACACAAGCTGTCTTTAATTGGTTGTTCTAACAGCCATGAAAAAACCCAGGAAAAGAATTTGTTGCCGAGCGTATTTAAAAATCGCATCGCATCTTTATCCATCGGATACACTAAACGAGACCCGTTTATAAATTCACCTTTTCCGGTGGCAATAGCATTATAAAATTTCGGCAGTTCTTCAGGCGGCATCGTCAGGTCGGCATCTAAAATCATCAGAATATCCTGCGTGGCAATTGAATAGCCTTTACGCACGGCATCGCCTTTTCCTTTGCCGGCTTGCTGTGCAATTTTTATATCGTGAGTATCTCTGTATTTTTCCTGTATTTCCTGAATTTTCTGCCAGGTATCATCCGATGAATTTCCTTCTACAAAAATGATTTCCTGATGCTTGCCGAATTTTGGCAAACGCAGAATCGCATTTTCAATATTGCCGCTTTCGTTACGAGCAGGAATGCAAATTGTTACTGAGAATTTATCGGAAACTGCGGCCTCATCTACATTGGAGAAAGGACGCGCAAAAATAAATTCGTTTAAACATAAAGACTTAAACAAAGGCAACTTGGCAACATATTTATTCAGCAGCCACGATAGTATTGGAATATACACTGGAAACAACAAGCGTCGGTTGGTACGGTAGGTTTCAAAGCCGGACAAATACAACAGGTTGGAAATATCGTTTTCGTTTAACCAGTTTTGCTGCGGTGATTTTTTCTTATAACCAATCGTTTCACCAAAATTTAAGATCGGTTCCCACCAGTGATTGTAATAAGAAATAATGACACGCGTATGTTCGTGGCAATTTTTTTTAATAGCATATAACACATCCTGAATATTATCCAGATAACCGATAATGTTATTGAAAATAATGACATCGAATTTTTTGTCCAGTGTGATATTTTCAGCATCCATTACCAGAAAGTCAACATCTGCATAGGATGCTTTTGCCACTTCAATCATTTGCGGTGAGAAATCGATGCCTGTTTTTTCTTTACCTTTCAGTCCGTGAATGGTTTCACCGCAGCCACAGCCAATCTCTAAAATGGAGTCCGTTTCGCTGATAAAGAAATTAAAGTAATTTTCAATGTCTTTGCCGTAATAGGAAAATCGTTTTCGGTACTGCAGGTAATTAGCAGCAATGCTTTCAAAGTGATTAAATATATGTTGTTTGCGATTGGATAAAGACATAAAAGTTTATTTTTTTCTAACGATTATTGTTTGAAACAAAGCAATCTTTGGATTTAAAGGAGTAAGTAATTTCTCTATAAAAGTAACTAATCCGAAAAGAAAATATGGGATTAGATTGGGTTTTGATAAACCGCCAGAAAGTAAATATTTAAATGGTGTGTGATGTTTGAATTCTTCTAGTTCCAGTTCTGGAAACAATTGATTAAATTTTTTCAGGTCTCTTCTGAAAATCATCCACGGAATAGTGCCGTTGGCATCACTCAGCGGACCCTTGCTCTCAAATTTCCAATCTGCAACTGTTTCATCAAACGGTTCATGATGGAAGTTTTTGTAAATGAATTTGGAGAAAATTGTAGTAGCCGGTTCAATCATATAGATAAAGCCGCCTTTTTGCAACGTGCGTTGTGCCTCTCGCAGAAACTGTTCATTATCTGGTATGTGATGTAATACATTCAGCATAAAAATAGCTTTCAGTGAATTATTCTCAAACGGCATTTCATGCGCAGAAAATTGCATATCGCAAACCGATAATGGCAGAATGTCTGATGTTATGACAGATGGATA
>JBIKPT010000005.1:0-48557 GCA_044357355.1 Chitinophagales bacterium | reverse complement strand
ACTGATCAGCATAGGGACGTATCTGTACAATTCTTTCCGTTGCTCTTCTTAATTTTGCAGCAGAAACCATTTTCATGGCTTTAGTGATCTGTGTCGTAGACTTCACAGATGCCATTCTTAATCGTACTTCTTTTAAATTTGCGCCCATTTTTAATAGTCTTTAGTCGTGAGTCGTGAGTCGTGATTTTTTATAATTACTTATAACTTACACCTTATCACTTATAACTCTATTTATGCGTAACCGCCTTCCATAGATTTTGCTAATGCTTCTACTTTTCCGGTAGCTTCATCACTCAATCCGCCTTTTTTGAATTCTGCCAATACTTCAGGATGTTTTGCTTCCAGTGCACTTAAGAAATCACTTTCAAAAGTACGCACTTTTTCTACTGCCACATTTCTTAATAATCCTTTAGAACCCAAGTAAATAATAGCCACTTGTTTTTCTACTGATAACGGTGAATACTGTGGTTGTTTCAAGATTTCCACGTTACGTTTACCTTTATCGATTACCGCTTTGGTAGCAGCATCTAAATCCGAACCGAATTTTGCGAACGCTTCCAATTCACGATACTGAGCCTGATCTAATTTCAATGTACCGGCAACTTTTTTCATCGATTTAATTTGTGCGTTTCCACCTACACGAGATACCGAAATACCTACGTTAATAGCCGGACGCACACCTGCGTTGAATAAGTTGGCTTCCAAAAATATCTGACCGTCGGTAATGGAAATTACGTTGGTTGGAATATAGGCAGAAACGTCACCAGCCTGTGTTTCAATAATTGGAAGTGCTGTTAATGAACCACCACCTTTTACTCTTCCTTTCAAAGAAGCCGGTAAATCATTCATTGTTTGCGCGATGCCATCGTTATTAATCACTTTAGCAGCACGTTCTAATAAACGAGAGTGTAAGTAGAATACGTCACCAGGATATGCTTCACGTCCTGGAGGTCTTTTTAATAATAATGAAACCTCACGGTAAGCTACTGCTTGTTTAGATAAATCATCATACACGATTAATGCAGGACGACCGGTATCTCTGAAAAACTCACCGATTGCAGCGCCTGCAAATGGTGCGTAGAACTGAATCGGAGCCGGATCTGATGCATTCGCCGCAACGATTACAGTATATGGCATTGCGCCATTTTCTTCCAGGGTTTGCGCGATATTTGCCACCGTAGATGCTTTTTGACCGCACGCTACATAGATACAAAATACTGGTTCCCCTTTTTCGTAAAATTCTTTTTGATTGATGATAGTATCAATAGCGATTGCCGTTTTTCCAGTTTGACGATCACCGATGATTAACTCACGTTGTCCACGGCCGATTGGAATCATGGCATCGATAGATTTGATACCTGTTTGCAATGGTTCAGTTACCGGCTGACGATAGATAACACCAGGAGCTTTTCTTTCCAAAGGCATTTCAAATAGTTCACCGCCTATTGGTCCTTTACCGTCGATAGGTTGTCCCAAAGTGTTTACTACACGACCCAACATACCTTCACCTACATTCAAAGAGGCGATTAAGCCGGTACGTTTCACGCTGTCACCTTCTTTAATTTCGTCAGAAGCACCCATTAACACGACACCTACATTGTCTTCTTCCAGGTTTAAAGCAATTGCTTTCATGCCATTAGAGAATTCAACTAATTCACCGGCTTTTACCTGTGATAATCCGTAAACACGTGCAATACCGTCACCTACTTGCAGTACGGTACCTACTTCTTCCAGTTGTGCTTCTGTAGAAACGTTTCCTAGTTGCTGACGCAGTATCGCTGATATTTCATCTGGTCTTACTTCTACCATTGTATTTAATTTTAGAACCCTAAATCCCTATAGGAATCCGGATTAGTTAAGAGAAATTTCTTTTTTAATTTTATTCAATTTATATCGAACTGAATTGTCGTATAGTTTGCCACCAAAATCCACGATGAAACCACCAATAATGGATGCATCCGTTTTTTTGTTGATCTTCACATTCGGATAACCGGATTTTGCTTTTATGAATGCAATAATCTGTTGCTCGTTTGCTGTATCCAGCTCAGAAGCGGTCGTTACGGTTACTTCGGAGATGCCTTTACTTTCATTGTATTGTTTTACGAAAGCAGCTATCACATCCTGCACATAAGCTTCCCGATTGTGTTCTACTAATAGTTTCAGAAAATTATCTGTCAGCACATTTACTTTTCCGTTAAAAACCAAAGAAGCAATGGTTAGTTTTTTATGGCTTTTGATAATCGGACTTTTAAATACGGCCTTCAGTTCTTTACTGGATTTTAAAGTAGCATCAATTAATCCTAAATCTGCATAAATAGCATCTAACGAGCCTGCCGAAACTGCCTCGTTAAATAATGCTTTTGCATATCGTTTTCCTACTTTTTCCGCTGACATTAGTTCATTTTATCTACCAATGAATTAATATATGACTGCTGGTCTTTTGCTGCATCCAACTCACGTCCTAGTACTTTCTGAGCAATTTCCAGAGAAAGTTTGCTTACTTCATTTTTAACTTCCGCCAATGCCGCTTTCTTCTGTGCATCAATTTCTACCTTCGCAGATGCCACAATTTTTGCCGCTTCATCTTTAGCCTTATGGTGTGCTTCCGCAATTACCGACTCTTTAATCTCTTTAGCTTCTTTTAAGATTTTAGCGCTTTCTTCTCTTGCTTCTTTTAATAAAGCAGCATTATCAGATTGCAATTGCTGCATCTCATTTTTTGCTTTGTCTGCTGCAGAAAGAGCATCATCTATAGATTGTTCTCTGTCTTTAATAGCTTTTACTATCGGCTTGAAGGCAAATTTGCCCATCAGAAACCAAAACAATACGAAAATAACTGTTGTCCAAAACAGCAAACCCAAATCGGGTAAGATTAAACTCATCGGATCAAATGCTAAACTATGCATACGATTCAGTTTTAATTACCAGTACGGTAAGTTACTCGCCTGTCAGGGCGAAATATATTTACTATTATTTCATCAAGAAAGAGAAGATAATAGCGATTAACGCTGCACCTTCCACTAACGCTGCTGATAAAATCATTGCACCTCTGATATCACCAGATGCTTCCGGCTGACGAGCGATTGCCTGTGTAGCGTTACCCCCGATTAAACCGATTCCGATTCCTGCACCTAAAGCTGCTAAACCTGCACCTAGCGCCGCGATTCCTGTAATTGTCATAACTAAAAAATTTTATTTGTTTATAATAATTAAATTAATGATTTTCTGCTCCATGATGCTCGTGTTCTTCTACTGCCGCACCGATAAAAATGGAAGTCAGCAAAGTAAACACATACGCCTGTAAAAAGGCCACAAATAACTCCATCGCATTTACAAATAAAACGATTGGAATTGCCATACCGCCGCCCAATGAGGCACCGCCGATGCTTTGTCCCATTTTACCGAAGATGAAAATTAAACTTACGATGCTTAAAATCGCAATGTGACCACCAGTGATATTTCCGAACAAACGAAGCATTAGGGCGATAGGTTTGATAAACAGACCAACCACCTCTACCGGTGTTAAAATCACCAAAACCCACTTAGGTACACCCGGCATTGCAAAAATGTGGCCCCAGTAGCTTTTAGTACCATTTATATTGATGATGATAAAAGCAATTACTGCAATTACAAAAGTGAACGCGATATTACCGGAAGCGTTTGCACTACCCGGGAAAAACGGAATTAACCCGATTAAGTTATTGATTAAAATGAAAAAGAAAATAGATAATAAGAACGGTACAAACTTTTCATATTTAGGTCCGATATTCAGTTTAATGACATCTTCCACTAAATAATTGATAATCGGCTCTATAACGGACTGTATGCCTTTTGGTGATTTATTCTTGTTTCTGGTATATGCATTCTTTACCGAGATTAGGACAATTGCCAGAATTAAAAAACCTAACAAGGAAGTAAAAACGTTCTTAGTGATGGAAAAATCCAGAAACTTAGAAGTATCGTCCGCGGTGAAATAGCTCACGATGTTTGCGCTTCTTTTATCAGTAGCTACATCTACAATACGGCCGGTATGATGATCCAGTTTATACCCGTCTATCTCTTCCTGATGGTGAAATGCTGCAGAAGAAAAGAAAGATAATTTACCGTCTCTAAGCAAAATACAAGGCAAACCCAGAGAATAGTGATGTCCGTTTATGGTTGCTATATGAAACTCATTCGCATCTGCTACGTGGTTCATAATATGTTCCACTACCTCTGCCGAGGCATCTTTATTCTCGGCCGGCGTTGCGGCTTCCGGATTTGCATTGGATGCAAACGGGAAAGACAACATCAGAAACAACAGATATGTGTACGATTTTTTTATCACTCTACTTTTAAAATTGCGCTGCAAATATACGTATTTGTAAAGGAATTTTTGGTTTTCGGTCAAATTAAATGTGTGTTAAGGGAATAAAAAAAGCCATCTGACAACAGATGGCTTTATATATACTATTTACACTAAGTATTAATACTGATCTTCCGGGAAACCGGTATCTCTGTGACCCGTGAACATGTAATGACTTCCTTCATCATCAGCAAATTCTAATCGGATATAAATACTGTCCGCTTTTCCACCAGATAATGTAGTCGCTGCATTTTTCAAGATTTTACCTTCAATTACAGTAACCGCTGCGTCTTCATTTGCAAAATTATATAAACCAGTAGCTGGTTTCAATGTTAAAGAAGCTAAGTCAACAGGAGCATGAAATGTAAAAGGCCATTGTCCGAAACCTGGTGCAATCTGGTCTGTTATTAAAATAGAATCCGCATCGTTTGCATTTGTATTGGAAGTCAACAAATCTGCTGCACCATAATCTGCATAAGTGATAAACTTTTCATCGCCATCGTCTTCATTAAAAATACCATCCTGGTTAGCATCCAAAGATAATTCGTACCACCATTTACCGGACATTGCTACGGTAGCCGATGTCGGTGCTTTGTATTCTTCCTGACAAGCACCAGTAAGTAGTGCTAAAGCTGTTGCTATAATTAGATTAAACTGTTTTTTCATGATACGTTAGATTTTATAATTTTCTGAAAGTTCTAGCTCCTGTGCCAAAATTAGCTCCGTTAACTACCCATATATAACCTGTTTCACCAGGAAGTGCTGTTACATTGAAAGGTATTTGTAAAGAACCACCTAAACTAGCTGAGCAAAAGAATGGTGCTAAACCACCTACTTGTTGCAATGGAACTACTACAATACCAGGAGCAACGTTGTACGCTAAAAATTGAACATTAAACACCGCATAACTAGCATTAGAAGGAGGCACACCACCTACATTGTTAACGATATATGTAAAAGGTTTAGTCGGATGTTTTGCCCAGTTAATTACTGTACCTGCCTGACCAACACGTGTGAAAGAACCTGTTAAGTCATCATCTGCAGCAGCTGGATCAGCCACGATTACTGTTCTGACTTTAGATGCAGCAATTCCGTCTTCATTTACAGCTGTATAAGATACTGTATAAGCACCAACTTCTGAATCATCAACATCGCTTTCAGTTTCAAAAGGAATTGGCGCTCCATTTACTGTAACTGTTGCACTTGCATCTGTATAAGTATCTCCTAACTCAACTACAACAAATTCGTCTCCGTTGATTTCAATATTAGGCCAGAAAGTAACTTTGGAAGCTACATTTTCCTCTTTATCGCAACCGCTTGATAACAGTGCGACCGTTAAAAAGGAGATTAAAAATTTTAAACTATTTATTTTCATGTCTTTACTTTTATATTATTTACAAATACGCTATCCTTAAAAAACCTAGTTTGGATCCCAAAATCTTCTGTCAGTAACAATTCTATTAGCTGGTGTATTTGGATTCAAACTGATTTCCTGTGTTGGATAAACAAATGATGTCGGAAATTTGAACGAACCAAGTGAGTTTAGTAAAGGACTTGTGAAAACACCTCTTGGAGATACATCTCTTCCTTTTGTAAAAATCTCATTACCTGCTCTGTTAAATCTCAATGTTTCTAACCAACCTTCGCACATTTGTAATGCGGTCATAGAAATCCACTTTTGAACACCTAAAATATTTAATTGTTCATCTGTTGTGCCACCAAAACCAAGAGAAGCTACATAACCGGAAGCATCACCTGCACCTAAAAAGTCAAATGAAGTTTGAACAGCTTCTCCTAATAATGCAGAAGCGTCACCACCTGTTCTCAAAGCAACTTCTGCCTGTAAGAATTTACTTTCCCAAGCACTGATAAAGATAGTTGGCGTAGTTGGTGAGAAAACACCCGCATTTACGTTAGAAAAATTATTTCTGCGTAATTTTGCATCACCACCCACCGGAGGTGTCAGTATATATTGATCATCTTCATTCACATCGCCAGCGATAACACCTTTATGTGCTGAACCAGGAGCCGGTAATGTTGGTTTTGTAAAGAAGAAATCTACACGCGGGTCATTTAAACCAACTAAGGTATCGATGATAGAAGTTGTAGCCACATAATACATATCAACACCGATTCTTGAAAAGAAACGTGCCCATAACGGGTTTGTATTAGAAGCAGTAGATTGCCAAGTGAATTGTGCATTATCAGCATTTGTCTGAATAAGCGGTGCACCACCGTCAATTAAAGTTTTAGCTGCCGTATAATTTCCACGTCGCACTAAGATTTTTAATTTTAAGGTATTTGCAAATTTTATCCACTCGTCGATGTCTCCACCATAAAATAAGTCATCGTTGCCAGGCTGAGAAATTCCAGGACCTGACTGTTGAATTTCTGCTATTCCTTCATCAATTAATGGAATTAATGCATCATAAACAGCTTGTTCTGTGTCAAATTTAGGAGTAAAATTACCTTCATTTCCTTTAAGTGCCTCAGAAAACGGAATTGCTCCGAATAAATCAACCAATACATGATATTGATATGCTGAAGATATTTTTGCCATTCCTGAATAAACCGGCTGACCGCTTTTAATCAGATAATCAAAATCTGCTAAACAACGCTCATAAGCTCTGGTCCAAGAACCTTCCACATCTATAGATTGCATCGTATAGCTTTCTAATCCGGCTGAACTTACACCATGACCACCAGTCCAATATTGTGCCCACATAGAACCAATCCAGTTCCATTGGTTTCCAATAGGAAGCGCCATTTCCAACTGTGCGGCAGGTAATACTAATTCGGGAGATGCCGTTAAAGCCTTATTGGGATCTACATTTATATCCAATGCTTTCTGGCATGAGGACATATAGACTACTGTCAGCATCAACGCCAACCCTTTTAATCTATTTAAACTAAATAATTTCATATATTTAAATTTATACTTTTAATTATTAAAATTGTACTTTCAAGTCAAAGCCAAAGCTTCTTGTGGTTGGCGTCTGGCTGAATTCAAGACCCTGAACGTTACCATTCTGTCCAAATGAGTTAGATTCAGGATCAGCAAACACATTTTCTGCAGGTAACCAGTATTTCAAGTTTCTACCGACCACTGAGAACGTAATCGCAGAGATTGGTACTTTTTTCAAATATTTCTTCTCTATAGTATATGAAATACTAGCTTCTCTTAATTTTAAAAAACTTGCATCAATTAAATCCTGCGATTCCGGTAATGAACCCACCATCGTAAATAAGTTTGTAATAGGTGTGGTATTTGGAGAGAAGGTTCCATCTGTATTAGCTACAACGCTTCCAGGTACAATATACGGCTGTCTGTCATTAAGCATTGAGGTGAGTGAAGTACCATTGAAATCAGAAGCAGATTTTGTTCCTGAATAGAACTGTGCACCTTGTCTCAAATCAAACTGAACGCTTACGGCTAGACCTCTCCAGGATAAGTTAGAACCAAATCCCAGTTGATATTTAGGCTGTAAGCTACCGTAATATGAATAATCAACTGCAGCTATTGGAGTTCCTTGTGCGTTAACAATAATATTTCCATTAGGATCACGTGAAAAATCCAATGCTTTGAACGTACCAAAAGGCAAACCTTCTTTAGCCACCACCTGAACACCACCTGAATTGAACGCTAACTCATCAGACTGGTCAGATACCTTAACAACTTTGTTATTGTTTTTAGTGAAATTGAAATTAATATCCCAATTTACTCCTTTTACATTTTTCAATGTCGTAATTCTGGCCACTAATTCATGTCCTTTATTGGAAATCTCACCAATATTAAGTGTAGTAAATCTGTAACCGGATGAAGCCGGTAAAGCAACATTTACTAATAAATCTTTGTCTGTTCTGTCATAATAGGTATATTCAACATTAACATAGTCTTTCAAGAATGTAATGTCTGTACCGATTTCCCAAGAGAATTGTTTTTCAGGTTTTAACAATGGATTTCCTAAGTTATTATCTAAGGTATACCCTGAAACTGTATTGCCATTCAATCCAGCAACCGGGAATTGAACTGGGAAATTTCCTTCTGAATAATCATCAAATCTTGGATTTGCTAAGAAATAAGTCGTTGTTGCGTATGCATTGGGGTCACCACCTACAGTACCAAGGTTACCTCTAACTTTCCAGTAGCTGATCCAGTCTTTAGCTTTGCTGGAGTTTTTGATTAGTTCTGTTGGTACAAATGAAACCCCTCCTGACTGATAGAAGAAGCTTCTGCTGTCTGTTGGTAAAGTAGAAGACCAGTCATTTCTCGCTGAATATTC
This sequence comes from Chitinophagales bacterium, assembly GCA_044357355.1. Lineage (GTDB taxonomy): Bacteria > Bacteroidota > Bacteroidia > Chitinophagales > JADIYW01 > JADJSS01. The sequence continues at coordinate 39,929 of JBIKPT010000005.1, read as the reverse complement.
AGCAAAAAGCATATTTTTATAGCCTAATAATAAGTTGCCGTAAACACCAAATAATCTGGTACGTAAACCTGCATTATCAACGAAAGGTCTGTCGCTAGAATTACTTAAATCATAAAATCCCGGAATAACCAATCCGTTTTGAGTGGAACTTTGCAGGTTATTTACCCGAACATCCTGGAAGTTGTAACCAGCCGTAACGGATAAATTTAAATCTTTAACGATATCCTTGTTAAAATTTGCAATGAAATCTAATGTTAACTGATTTCTCTTGTCATATTCTTCTACATATCTTCCGATTCCGGATGCGGAACTTCTTGGATATGAAAATTTAGGTGATTCTAAGTTGATGCTTGTTAAGGTAAAGTTAGTACCTGCTCTTGCCATTAAAGAAACATATTCAACCGGTTTGATTTCTAACTCAATCGCACCTAAAACGTTATCAATTTGTGCATTGTTGTTTTCATTGTTCATGATATAGAAGGGATTCGGTGTATAACCACCATAGTATCCGTTGAAATCCTGATAAATGCTGTTATAATCTCTTATTTCATTCAAAGGAATATTTACCGGCTGCTGAATTAAACCCTGAAAAGGTGCATTAAAGTTTCCGGAACCAGCGTTCGTAACCTGACGTTGATTGATGTTTGTGTATTGTAAATTAAATTTAGAAGATACTTTGTCGCTTAATTTAGCGGAAGCATTTGTTGTAACGCTATTTCTTTTGTAGAATTGATTATCGAAAATACCGTTGTTATTCGTATTATTATACGACATAAAATACGTGAATTTGTCATTACCACCTTCCACGGATATACCAGTTCTGAAAGTTGTCCCTGTATTTAATGCATCTTCAATTTGGTTTTTCACCGCACTATATGGACGAATTAACTGTGAGGTACCGGCAGCTGTTGTTACCGGTGGCGTCCATGGGCGAACCACACCATCAAATGCAGGTCCCCAAGAGAAGTTTTCAATCGCATCCGGTGCGTTATCATAGCCTTGTCCGTATTTATCCTGACGTTTATACTGAAGGTATACTTTATCAAAAGTAACACCTGTATTGATATTCACTTTGAATTTTTTATCTTCTTTGCCGGCACCTTTACCTGTTTTGGTGGTAATCATGATGACACCAAATTTACCGCGTACACCATATAGTGCTACAGCAGCTGGTCCTTTCAATACCGTTACAGACTCAACATTGTTAGGGTCAATATCTGCCCCTCTATTACCAAAGTCAATATTCTCGTTTGAATTATTGGCAAAACCATTTGATACATTGTTATTCACCTGAATACCATCCACGATGATTAATGCATTATTGTTTCCGCTGAATGATGCCTCACCACGTAGTACAATTCTCGTAGATGCACCTACCTGACCGGAAGACGCATTAATACGAACACCCGGTGCTTTACCTTGTAAGGCTCCGAATACGTCTGTAGCTGTTTTGTTAAAGTCGTCACTCTTTACTGTATTGGTAGTAAATGAAGTACTTCTTGCTTCTCTTTTGATAGCCATTGCTGTTACTACCAATTCTTCTAATTGCTTACCGTCGGCTACCATAGAGGCATCAACAGTAAGGGATAAAATAGTTTTTTCCAGATTTGCGTATCCAACGTAAGTGAAAACTAAAGCTGTAACATCTTTCGAAAGCTCTAACGAGTATTTTCCATCAATGTCAGTAACTGTACCGATTGTGGTACCTTTTCCCGTAACGTTCACACCTATCAGCGCTTCGCCTGTGGTTGCATCTTTTACAGTACCACTTAGCGTGCGGTTCTGCGCAAATACCTGAGTTGTAAGCAACAACCCAAATAACCATAATAATAACGTTTTTTTCATAAAGACTAACTGGTTTTGTTAATAATTCTTAAAGAAGTTAATGTATGTTAATCTGCAATATTACTACATTTTTTTTAGAAACAAGAATTTTTGAAGAATTTTTCTCGTATTCTATACCTAAAGAAGAAAAATACTTGTTTATGGTTGCAGAAAAATAGTGTTGTTTTACAATAACAGTCTTATTTTACAGCAACTTTCATCAAAAATGACAGTCTAATTTTGAAAGGATATTAATAATTTATCACTTGTTCTACGATACTTTCCGGCAGTTCTCTGAATTCATACTGCTGATTTCGGAGTTTGGGTTCATATCCGGCATCTCTAATGGCATTTTGAATGCTTTTCGAGGTAAACCGATGTGGTGCGCCTGCCGCGGAAACCACATTTTCTTCAATCATTATAGAACCAAAATCATTCGCACCGGCTTGTAAACATAACTGAGCTATATTTTTACCTACAGTGAGCCAGGAAGCCTGTATATTTTTGATGTTCGGCAACATCATTCTGCAAATTGCGAGCATTCGGATATATTCATCTCCTGTGACCTGGTTACGGATGTTGCGCATTTTTTTGAGTAAGGTGCCTTCATCCTGGTATGGCCATGGAATAAATGCCAGAAATCCTTTTGCGTCTGCAGGTTTTTCGCTTTGCACCTGACGTATCCAAACCAGATGTTCCATGCGTTCATATATGGTTTCTATATGGCCGAACATCATAGTGGCAGAAGTAGTTATATGCAACTGATGTGCTGCCCGCATTACGTCGAGCCATTCTTTGCCGCTGCATTTTCCTTTTGCCAGTAAACGACGAACTCTGTCATTTAAAATTTCTGCCCCGGCTCCGGGCAACGAATCCAGACCGGCATTTTTCAGTGCCGACAGTACTTCTGTGTGAGAAAGTCCTTCGAGCTTGCAGATATGTGCTATTTCAGGCGGACCTAATGCATGGAGTTTAATATCAGGATATATTTTTTTTATGGCAGAAAATGTATCTGCATAAAACTTCAATCCTAAATCCGGATGATGGCCTCCCTGCAATAAGAGCTGATCTCCGCCGTATTGTATGGTTTCTTCAATCTTTTTCTTATACGTTTCTATGTCTGTAATATAAGATTCCTCATGGCCGGGTTTTCTGTAAAAGTTACAGAATTTACAGTTCGCCACACATACATTGGTAGTATTTACATTTCTGTCTATCTGCCAGGTAACTATGTTGTCCGGCTTTTGAATCCTACGCAGCTGATGTCCGATTGCCATTAATTCCGGTGTAGGCGCATGTTCAAACAAAAAAACACCTTCTTCTATCGTAAGAAATTCAAAATTGAGTGCTTTTTTATACAGGATGGCTAAGTTCATTCTTTATTTTGAAAAACAAAGATAAAGGTAATATGTTGTTCACGCAAAGACGCAAAGAGTACAATTCTGATAATTTTTTATTTTTAATCGTTAATTGTTAATTGACATCGTATTTTCGCAGCATGATAGACTATTCCAGAGATGTACTAGAAAACGGACTTACCTTTATTCATCATTACGACAAAACGACGCCTTTCGTTGTCGTTAATATTCTGTATAAAGTAGGTGCCAAACATGAAGATGTCCACCGTACAGGTTTTGCGCATTTATTTGAACATTTAATGTTCAGCGGCAGCAAGCATTTTTCCAACTTTGATAAACCGCTACAGGAAGCCGGTGGTGAAAACAATGCCTTTACCAATAATGATTATACCAATTATTATGATACTGTTCCGGCGATTAATATAGAAACCCCATTATGCTTAGAAACAGACAGAATGGTCAATCTGAATATCAACAAGAAGAGTTTAGATGTGCAGCGAAAAGTGGTTTGCGAAGAGTTCAAAGAAAACTATATCAACCAACCCTATGGAAATGTTTGGCATATATTAAGAGAAATGGTGTATGAAAAACATCCATACCGTTGGCCAACCATTGGAAAAGAATTGAAACATGTGGAAGATGCTACTTTACAAGATGTACAGGAATTTTATTCCAACTATTACCAACCCAGCAATGCGATTCTGGTGCTTGCCGGCAATGTAGAGAAAGAAACGGCAAAAGTATTAGCTCAAAAATATTTTGGTTCATTAGAAGGAAAACCGGTGGAACAGAAAAAATTCGATGAACCGGAACAGCAAGCTGCCAAATCAAAAACGGTGTATGAAGACGTGCCATTGAATGCCGTTTACATAGCGTTTAAAATGTGCGACCGTTTGAATCCAGATTACTATGTGGCAGATGTAACCTCTGATATTTTATCAAATGGTACTTCATCGCGCTTACATCAGAAACTGGTGAAAGAAGAAAAGGCGTTTGTAGAAATTGATGCTTATATTACTTCCAGTGATGACATTGGTATGTTTGTATTAGAAGGAAAAATCTCCGCTGATTATGATATCCAGAAAGCCACTGATTTAATCTGGAAAGAACTGGAAAAGATGAAGCAGGAAAACGTAAGCGAAAGTGAACTCCAGAAATGCAAAAATAAAATGCTGACATACATGAACTTCTCGGAGGCGAGTCTGCTCAACCGTGCCATCAGCCTTGCCACTTATGAAGTGCTTGGCAACGCCAATCTTATTAACGAAGAAGAGCAATTTTACGACGCCGTAAGTGCAGGTCGTATTTTGGAATTTACACAAAAAACTTTTATGGAAGAAAAAAGCAACACCCTTTTTTATTTAAAAAAAAGCAGCGTATAATGCTAAATTACTAAAGGATAAAGTTGTCATTACATTTTTGCATTCCACCAACCAACTATTTAATACCCATAAGATGATTCTACCTAAAATACATCCAATAGATAAGATAACTTTTCCGAATCCGGAAGAAATTCGTTTAAAAAACAACCTTCCGCTATATGGATTTAACGGTGCAAAAAATGATATTTTGCGCATTGATTTAATTTTTAATTCAGGACGCTGGACCGAACCGGAAAAGATGGTTGCCGAATGTACAGCCAGACTGCTGAAGAGCGGCACTGCATCGCTTTCATCGTTTGAACTAAGTGAGCAAATTGATAGCTATGGCAGCACCTTAAAGGCAAGTTCAGGATACAATACTTTTAATATTTCGCTGTATTGTATGAATCGATTTCTGGAGCCCTCATTACACTTATTGAAAACCTGTCTAACAGAGATTATATTTCCGGAACACGAGCTGGAGCTGCTTCAAAAAAATGCTATTGCCAAACTGAAAATCAGTCAGGAAAAAAACGATTATCTGGCAGAAGTTGCCTTTAAGAAAACCGTCTTTGGCGAAGCACATCCTTATGGTTATGAAACCACGGAAGCAGCCATCAAAAACATTACTCAGTCTATGTTGCTGCAGTTTTATCAAGCTGATATTCATCCGACAAACTGTACCGTTTTTATTGCAGGAAAATATACTGACGCTGAACTGCATTTAATTGATCGCTACTTAGGTGAATGGACGGCTGCTACACGTTTGGAACAAAACAGCAAATATGCATTAACGCCTGCTGATAAAGAAATGAAAATCAGGATTCAGAAAGAAAATTCTGTGCAGGCATCTATAGTAATTGGAAAAGAATTTTTTAATAAACACCATGAAGACTATGCATCGTTTGTATTGTTAAACACCATTTTCGGTGGTTATTTCGGCTCACGGTTGATGAGTAATATTCGAGAAGAAAAAGGACTTACGTATGGTATTCATTCCGGCTTATCTACATTGAAATATAATGGTGTTTTTTCGATACAAACAGATACGAATCTGGAAAATCTGGATGTTTGTCTTCATGAAATATATCTGGAAATGGCACTTTTACAACATGACATTATACCAGAAAAAGAGATTACACTGGCGAGAAATTATCTGCTTGGAAAATTTTTGGGAAGAACGGATGGTCCGTTCAATCAGATTGAAGTCTTTAAAAGTTATTTTGTAGAAAATCTTGCTATCAACAAATTTGAAGCGTTTGTTGAAACTATAAAGCAGACAGATGCGTTATCTTTGCAACGTCTGGCACAAAAATATCTACATAAGGAAAGTATGTATGAAGTGGTGGTTGGATAGATTAAATTAGATAATGAGGTTATTAGATAATGAGATAATGAAAATTCGTTTTACAAATTCTAATTTGTTTACTAAAATTATTGTTACTGCTTACAGCTTACTCGTTTCTTTCAATTCATTTTCGCAAACGGAATACGAGGCACCGAAACTTAGCTGTGTAAGCAATAATGCCAGCAATATTGAACTCACCTGGCAGCTTCCTGTAACGGCAAATCCATGTTTTACCGGCTACGAAATTTATGCCTCTGTTGGCGGCAAAAATGGTCCGTATACTTTAAATACGACGATTGCAAATGCTGCACAAACCACTACATTACTTACCATTTCCAGCGGTGGTTTGCCCGTTTTCTTTTATATGATAAACCGCGGCAACTGCAACAATCCCGTGCCGCTTACCAGTATTACTTCTGATACGTTAGATAATGTCAAACCGCAACCTTTTGTGGTGCTTCAGAATGCTACAATAATTAACGGTCAGGTACAACTGAACTGGCTGCCTGCACCCAGCACGGAAGTATCTGCTTATCTGGTCTATAACGACAGAGACGGGTTTACGACTCCAGACACAGTTGCAGGAAGATTAAATACTACTTATCTCGATGTGGTAAATGATCCTGATTTATTTGCGATACGCTATAAAGTACGTGCCCTGGAATTTTGCGAAGACCCGGCCGGCCTGCAAGGTGCCATTACACCGGATTCGGCAGACCACAGAACAGTTCTTATGCAGGTTGGTGCACCGGACAAATGCACGCAAACCAGCAATATTTCCTGGCAGTCTTATAAAATTGGCGGTGCACAGGTCGTTAGTTATGAAGTGCAGCAAAGCATAAATCGAGGCGCCTATTCCATTGCCGGTGTACAACCAGGCACTTCCAATAGTTTTTTATTGCAGAATATTCCTTTCAGAGACACCGTTTGTGTACGTGTAAAAGCAAATTTACCGAATGGCACGAGTGCTTTTTCAAATGAAAGATGTATCAGTGCAGATGTTATTCAAAAACCTGTGAATGATTATATCCGAAATATTACGGTAGAAAACGGTTCAATTTTTATTGACTACCAAAAAGATATGGCTGCCGCACCAGCCAGAACGGTAATTTTGCAACGAAGCAATGACGGTATTGTTTTCACTCCGATTATCAATACACCAACGGAACCAACCATAAATACCTATCTTTTTGAAGATCCCAATTTACCGGTTAGCAGCCAGACATTTACGTATCGTGTAAATTTGCTGGATAGTTGTTTCAACACGCATACATCAGACACCGCTACTACTTTGCGCGTTGGCATAAAAGTAAAAAGCAATAATCGAGCAGATATAATATGGAGCGGATTTGATATCAGCAATATTAGTTTTGACAATTTCAGGCTGGAGAAAATTATAGGACCTGATACAACATTCGTTGGAAATTTTAACCGTACGGAGACATCCTTTCTAGAAACTGCCTTGTTTGATTACGGTGCTGATTCGCTGAGTGCGGTTTGTTACCGTGTTACTGCATTTTTTGAAAATAATAATGATGTTGCGCCAAGAGAAACACTGGCCAGCCATTCTAATATTGTATGTGTGCAGCCGGAACCCAAAGCGTTTGTGCCGCAAGCGTTTGTACCAACCGGACAAAATAAAACATTTAAGCCTTTTTTACTGTATGCCAAACCAGAGAATTACGACTTTAAAATATTTGACCGCTGGTATCATCTTATTTTCTCCACCAATGACATCAATGGAAGTTGGGATGGGAACTACAACGGTGCGCCTGCGCCTTTGGATGGCTATATCTATGTGATCAAGTATAAAGGGAAAGATGATAAAGACTATACACAGACCGGAACGGTCATGTTGCTGAAATAATCCTGTTTCATGCTTTGAAACATATTAAATAAAATCTTCATATTTTCTTGGATTTCGACACAGAACTACGTAATTTCGAAGCTTCTTGAGATTATACTAAACTATAGATGAAATACATAAATCGTATTTTTCATTATTATTTTCATGACCCAACTTACATTGCACCCTTTAACAAACGTGCTGTAATTATTGGTACAGCGTTGCTTTTGCTGGCAGGCATCAGAATCTATTATAATCTTTATGATTACATGGATATTGTGTACGGTGATGAAGTCATCTACATGAAAACAGGTTTAACTATTACACAAGATTTTAACAGAGACTGGGGTCCGTTGTATTGCATCTGGTATAAAATTTTATCCTTATTTATTCACGATACCATTACGCTATATTATTTCAACTTTGCTTTCGTTGCGATTCTTGCAACGGTATTGATTTATATTGCCTTTCTTGCCATGGATATTCATCCGCTGGTGGCTTTTTATTTTGCCCTTTGTTTCATTTGCTCAAAAGCGGTAGTTCCGATGTGGCCCAGAATCAGCTTGTTTACAATTTGTATTTTAATGACAGGCATTATTATTGTAAGCCGGTTAAAAACATTTTATATGCGTTTACTGGTGTTGTGTCTTGTTTTGTTGCTGTCAAGCTATGCCAGACCTGAGCTTTATCTTTCATTTGTTATTTCTATCATCATTTTTGTTGCTTATTTTTTCATAGAAAAAATTTACAGGAACAAATATGGCTGGTATCAGTTTGCCGTATTGGCTTTATCTATTTTGCTGTTGCATGTTATTTTTCAGTTTCCGTCCAATTCATACAATGGTTATCCGAGAAATATTGCCGCCTTTTATCAGCACTATATGGTCAACATGTTTTATCTGAATAAAGCGACGGAATATGACTGGATTTACTGGAAAGATACTCACAAAACTATATTTACGGATAACCCAAATTTTTTCGGCATCATTCTGCATTATCCAAAAGAGTTCTTTACGCATATTTTGTTCAATTGCAAGAATTACGTTATCGAAATCTTTGCCAAAAACATCTGTGTTATTTTCCCATACTTTTCCGGCATGAACAAACTATATATTGGTGGTTCATTCACCGTATTTATTTCTTCTATACTGCTCTTACTGAGTACTACCATCCGTAAAGAATTTTATAACTTGTTAAAAACACATGTATTCTATCTGGTGATGCTGATTATCTGGGGCATTCCAACCGTTATTTCGTCTATCGTCATATTTCCGAGAGAGCACTATATTATGTTGAATTATTTTCTGTTTATCATTCCCTTGTGTTTATTAATCAGTCTGATAGCCAACCGAATTCCGTCTTTTAGCAAACTTCGCTTCATGGTTGGACTGGCAATTATTTTTATACCGTTTTTATCTTCTTCTGAAAATTATCACTTTTTCCTGACAGACCATGATAAAAACAATATGTGTTCCAGAAAGGCATTGCTGCACATCAAAAACAAGCATTTAGACCAGCGTATTCAGTATACTTTTTTTGCAGATATACACTATTTTGTCGGATTTCTTCCTGATAATTTTAAAGAAATAAATACTATTTTCGACAAAACAAAAGATGTCTCTTTTGCCACTATTCTCGAATACCATAAACCTGATTTTATTCTGGTAAATAATTGTATTAATTACAGTCCAAGTCTCATTAAGGATACTGTATGGCAGGAATTTATAAAGAATCCTTATCCTTATGGTTATCGATATGAATTTGTAAAAGACTGTCCGTATTATTTTCTCGTAAGAAACAACATTGATGATAAAAAATGAGTTTAAACACCTGGATGCCTTGCGCGGTATCATGGCGATGTATGTTACGCTTGTGCATTTTTTTATCCTTTATTCTCTCAACAAGCATAATGAGTTAGTATTTACGAATCTTAGTTACCTTTCAGTAGTTCAGTTTGGTCAGGTATTAATGACCGTTTTTTTTGTGCTGAGTGGTTTCCTTATCACTTATATTTTACTGATTGAAAAAGAAAAATCAGGAACAATAAACTTCAAACGATTTTATCTTCGCCGTGCATTCCGGATTTTACCGATGTATTATTTAGCTGTTGGCGGCATGTATCTGTTGTACAAGAAAGCCTGTATCAGTCCGGATATGATTATTACACCCATGTGTCCAGAACTCCGTGAGCGCACCTTCTATTATGTTTTTATGGTACCGAACTGGGCACACGCTATTGACAAAACGCTGCCACATATTTCTAATTACTGGTCAATCGGAGCAGAAGAACAGTTTTATATTATTTGGCCGATTGTTCTCTATTTTACCATTCAATTTATCCGTACTTTCTTTGGCATCTATCTGTTTTATTCTTTTTTACTTATTGGAATGGTGATTGTCGGAAATCTGTATTTTCCCGATCATGTTCTCTTTACCAATATTGCGAAATTAATGGACTACACCCGTTTTGGTGCTTTTGCTTTTGGCGGACTGATAGCTTACTATTTTTTACATCATGAAAAACCGGCAAATCTGCACATTCATACCATCTTTATCCGAAAATCCACGCAAATAATTTGTCTTCTTTTGCCATTGATCGTCAATATTATTCCAAATGAACACGTATTATTTTTGAAACACATTGTTGTAATTCCTTGTAGTGGAATAATCATTTATAATCTGGCATTTGATAAGAATTCCATTTTAAAACTCGATAATAAAATCCTCAATTATCTAGGCAAGACTACCTACAGTTTATATATACTCAATCAGATTGTAATTGATTTTATGATAAAGATTTGCTTTGCAGCGCATTTTAAAAATCCGGTGAAAATCGGAATGCTTACTATTACCGTTTTAATTGTGCTATCCATCATCAGCTATGAACTGATAGAGAAACCGTTTATGAAATTGCGCAGAATTTTCGGCTGATTTTATTGCAGTATTATCGTGCCACGATATTCGTGGCACGAACTATGCCGGAATTTTCACATCAAAGGTGCGCTTTTCTTTATTCACTAAATTATAATCGCGAATCCATGGATTATAGATACGCAAGAGTTTATAACTAATGTTGTTTTCTTTAGCAAAACTTACCCAGCTAACGGAACCGGAAACTTGTTTTATAGTGTATTTATATTCCGGATATACATCTTCCTCGCTGAGATAAAAACCATAATCTTTCTGATGCTGATGGATGATTTTCAATGCAACAATGCGTTGCACATACCTGCTGGTTTCGGTGTTTAACAACAGGTTATAATAAGCAGTTTCGCCCTGCAAATTTTGTTGTTTGTTTACACCAGCCAAACCCATATTATAGCTGGCTGCTGCTGCTGTCCACGAACCGCTTTTGTCTTTTGCGTCGCGCAGGTATTTGCAGGCTGCTCTGGTTGCTTTTTCCAGCTGGTATCTTTCATCTACTTCACTATTGATCAGCAATCCGTATTGTGTTCCGGTCGTTTTCATAAATTGCCAGAAACCAGATGCACCTGCCGGCGATACCACATTATCCAGAGAACTTTCTGCCATACATAAATATTTAAAATCGTCCGGCACGTTTTCTTCTTTTAATATTTTTTCGATGGTTGGCAACCAGCGGTTGGCTCTTTTCAGTAAAATAATAGTTGACGATTGCCAGTAAGCGTTTACCGTCAATTCTCTGTCCAGACGTTCGCGCACTTCCGGATCATCTACCGGCACAGCTTCGCCGGCAAAGGTGACACTTTCCGGAATTTTTACGGCATAGGCATTTTGTATAGGCAAGGCAAGGTTTTCCTGTTTCGCGTTTGATTTTATAAACGGAAAATAACTGTTCGCATCATCAATGGTGGCATTGATAAATAATGCAATTAATGCAAATGCAAAGAAACCAAGGGTGAAGAAGGTGAGTTTCTTTTTCATGTGTTTGTCTTTATGTCATTTCGACTGTAAGGTGAATACCTGCTTTAATTTTTTGTTTTATGTAGCGAGATTGCTCACTGCTTTCGAAATGACTATACGTTTTTCTTTTTAAAAACCGGAACGGTGGAACATGCCTCGCCAAACATCAATGATTTTACAACAGGTTGCAATTTCTTGGTTATTTCGAGATATGCTTCGCCGGTCACTGTTTTGGTGCCGCATCCTTTTATTATGATTTTTTGGTCAGCATATTTTACGGCATCGATATTTTTCAGATTAGATAAGAACAATTTCTGTTCCACTTCTTCAACAGTACCAAAAAAAATGGAATTGGTATAAGGCAGCAGATAAGATGTTATAAGCATAGATGCCCATTGCGGCAATATGGCATCTGTGCTGCAAAATATGGCTACCGGTTGGTCTTTATATACTGACCAGTCATGTGCTTTGAGTGCTGCTCTGAAGTCCAGTTCTTTTAAAATTAACCCACGGAACAGGAATTCTTTGATATCCACAGAATGGATGGTTTCTTTCGGAAAGAAATCTTCTAAATCCAGCGTGATTAAACCGCTTTGTGCTACTTTGTTGACGAGTTCCATACGAGTAAGTTATGCAAATAAAACAAAAAAAGCGGAAAATTAGTTTTCCGCTTTTGATTATTTGAGAGAGATTGCTTCGTGCCTCGCAATGACGTTGATTCTGCGCAATGTCGTTGGCTCGTCGGAATGACGTTACGTTCAGTATAACGTTGTTAATAGAATTTATAACGTGTGTCTTCTACTTTTGATTTTTTAAGGATAGATTCAAAGATGCTTTGGAAGTTTAAGCGACTGATGAACATACGTTGCATTTGTTGTTTGTATGCATTGATATCGCCACCCATTTCCGGTGCGTTTTCGTCTATAGATTTTGGTTGCACCATAAATGCAGCTCTTTCGCCTGCTACTGCTTTGGATGTTTTGCCTACCGGTACACCAAACGTCGTTCCCACTAATTTAGGTTCGTTGCCCAAACCTTGTACATAAGCAGAAGATAAACGCACTAAAGCTGTATCAGATACGGTAGCATCTTTTACCTTGGCAGCAATTGCGGATAAATCTGTAGTTCCTGCTGCTGCTTTGTTCAATTGCTCTACCAAATCTTTTCCTTTTTTCTCGTTGCGAAGCAATAAGGTAATTTCTTCGCGCACATCTTCTGCTTTTGGTAAGCCTTTAGGTGTTACTTTGCTCAACTTGGCCACCATATATTTTGAATCGTTGTCAAAATCGGCAATAATGCCCGGTTTTTCCTGTTGAAATGCCCATTGTACCAATTTACGTGCTGCACCAATTTGAGGCACGTCTGTCATGTTTTGTTTCAATACTATATTTTTAGCCAGACTTTCTGTTTTTGCTGCTTTATCAAACAATTCTGCTGTTTGATTTTTTTGCTGGAAAGCCACTGCTTTATCGTAGGCTATTTTTTCCGTTTCATTGCTTGGCGCTAATTCTACGGCAAAGTCGGCAAATTTTGTCAGTACTTTAGGTGCTTTAGCATCCAACATTAAGATGACGTGCAAGCCATAAGGTGTTTCCACTTTTGCGATTTGTCCCGGTGCGATACCGCCATAAAATACTTTGTCGTTGAATTCTTTCACCATTTGACCTCTGGTGAAATAGCCTAAATCGCCACCTTTATCTTTAGAACCTTTATCCAGTGAATTTTCCACGGCAACCTGGCCGAAGTTTTTAGCACCTGACTGAATCACTCTGATTAAGCTGTCTGCTAAAGTGTTGGCTGATTTTTTATCTTCATCAGTTCCTTTGCCCAAACTTAATAAAATATGTGCCGCACGTACACTGTCCGGTGCTACTTTTCTGTCTATAATTTTTGTAAACAAGTAGAAAGAACCTTCCATGTAAACATCTGTAAGAGAGCCAACTGGTAAGGTAAATAGTTTTTCCGCATCGCGGTTGGTCTGCATTACTTCTTCTTTACTGTAGAAAGTCAATTGTGCACCTTGCTGTGAATTTCGGGCAATGTAGGCAGAATCTTTAGGCTGAGAAGCAATATATTCCTCGCGCATTTTGCCGATTTTCGACATTGCCTGTGCGGTATCGTCTGCAGAAGGTAAGATGTCATAATAGACAACATCCACCACACGTGCAGCTTCCTGTTCGTATTTTGATTTATTATCTTTCAGATACGCTGTTATATCATCATCAGATACTTTGTATTTATCATCAGCTAAAGATGCATAAGGAACACTTACAAATGCGACTTTTGCACCTCTTCCAGAGTTGATAATTTCTTTAGCCATAAAAGTTGGCATATAGAACGACTGTGCTACCAAAGAAGCATATTTTTGTTTTACCTGATCATCCTGAATCAGCTGTTCAATATGACCTAATGTCTCCCGGAAATTAGCTTTGTTGTCTTTGTCAATTTTATCAATATTGGTAACAAATTCTCTGATTTTTGACTGATTTAACTGTCCTGTTTCCTGATTGATAATTTCCGGACTTACTTCTCTGGCTTTCATTAAAAAGCGTTGTGCCAACGGATGCGGTTGTTGTCCCCACATTAACTCGCCCATTTCACCTTCAGAAATACCTAAGCCTAAAGAATTGTATGTTTCTCCCAGTAACTGGTCTGCCGCCATGGTGCTCCAAACTTCATCCTGTACCTGAGACCGCATTTGGTCATTAAACTGAATATTCGGATTGATGAGCTTTAAGCCATCTTCGTATCTGGTGATTTTAGCACCATATTCTTCAGCGGAAACAGTGTTGCCGTTAATTTTTCCAATTGAGTTGTTTCCTCCACCGCTAAACAGTGAGTTTCTTTCCAATGCTGCTTCAACAATGAAAATCAGTAACGCGAGCGCTATAAATCCAACCAGAATCCATGAACGTTGTCTTATTTTTCCAATGACTGCCATAATAGTTCTTAAATTTTAAAGAGTGCAAAGATAGCAGATATTTTGGAAATTTTAAATGAGATAACCTTCTTAAACACAAATAAATAGATAAGAGACTTGAATAAAACGTACTATTTAGAGGATAGGAGAACTATTCATTTAGTGTAGTATAGGGATATGTATTGTAAAACGAAACACAAATTACTGATTATCAGCATTTTCGTTTATTTCCAGCTTAACCGTTTCTATTTTGGTTTCTGAAACATCCATGATTTTAAAGCTATATTTTCCGATTTCAATCACTTCATTTTGTTCCGGAATCGTTTCGTGGTGGTCGATAATGAAACCTGAAAGCGTGTCGTAGTCGCCTTCCGGCAGGTCTAAGTCGTATTCTTCGTTAATCCGGTCGATTTCGAGCCTTCCGGACAGGATGAACTCATTTTTTGAAAGCTGGTTGCCTACCAGTTCATCTTTATCATATTCGTCGTCAATTTCACCGAATATTTCTTCTAAAATATCTTCCAGTGTAATTACACCTGCGGTGCCTCCGTATTCATTCACGACCCAGGCAATGCTTTTATTTTCTTTAATAAATTCATTCAGCAGTTTCTGAATATGCATGGTTTCCGGCACCACTTTAATTTCCATTAAGATGGATTTTATAGTGTCCGGTTTCTTATGTAAATCGAAATGGTGAATATAGCCGACTATTTTATCTATCGAATCATCAAAAATTAAGATGCGCGAATGGTACGTTTCGATAATGAGTTTTTTAAGTTCTTCTACCGAATCGGTGATATCGATGGCGGTGATTTCTCTGCGCGGCACCATACAATCCCGCACCCGTAACTTTTTTAAATACAAGGCATTTTCGAAGAGTTCTGTATCCACTTCTTCTTCCGCTTCACCATCCGTCTGGTTGTGATCTTTGATAAATTTTTCCAAATCTACTGACGAAAATTCTATGTCGTGTTCTGAAACTTTCACTCCAAAAATCTTAAAAATTAACGATGACAATGCTGTAATTAACAGCACACCAGGTGTAAGCAACCAATGGATGATTCTGAATGGCAATGCCATTATCGGCAAGATGGTATCGGCAAAAACCTTGAACAGAACCTTTGGAACAAACTCACCTAAAAACAAAATTATAGTAGTAGAAATAATGGTTTGTGTAACTAACACCAATACTTTCGGATTTTCGAAATATTGTTCAAAAAGCGGCTCTAACACAGGCTCCAAAACGGCTGCTGTTAAAATACCAAATGCTATCAGTGCAATATTATTTCCAAGTAACGTAGTGACTATGAATTTTGATGGATTTTTTATGTAGTCGTTCAGTATTTTTCCGGATAAAGTGCCGCGCTGAAAACTCAATTCTATTTTTAATTTATTGGCTGATAAGAATGCAATTTCTATTCCTGAAAAGATAGCAGAAAAGACAAGTGCGAGCACAATTAAAAAGATGGTAGTTCCCATGGATGTGTAAAGATAGTAAGGATGTGTGACTTTGAGATATCCGAAGTTGCATTATTTTCTGCTGTAATGCCTCACATATGCCATGCTGATGATTAAAATCAGGTAAAGTAACCAGTCTTTGCCATGGAAAAATCCATCTCTAGCCGTTCTTATAATAAGAATTATGAGTGTTACAATGGCCAGCAGCAACCAGCGTATTGCTTTGCTATTTAAATCCCTGAGCATCATCTACTGCTACTACGCCGTTTACTTTTCGAATGGTATAATTAGAAAAATCCTCATCGGAATCAAAGCCAACGCCGTAAATAATATTATCCGGTGTTTTTATTTTTATCGGTTTATCTGTAGTTATTTTCTTGTTACGCACGTTCCATATTAGCTCTTGCGTTTCCAAAACTTCTGCTCTTGCATTTTCCATGTGCACATCACCGCTGACTTTGATGATTTGCTCTGCGTCGTTGTTCTCTGCATAATTTGCCTTTAAAACAGAAATAAGATTTAGCTGATCAAAGAACTTCACCAGCAATCCATCCGGAAACTCTAATTTATTTTGTGTTTTAGTGTAACGCTTTATTGTTTTTCCAGTAACCACTGCTCTTATGTAAGCACCTTCTTTATAGATGAATTTTACGCTGTCTGCCAGTTCCACGTCGGCATCCTGTTCGTTGAACATTGATTTCACTTTTGCCATATCATTTTCCTGACAACCATTCAAAAAAAGCAAGATCGTGCAAAGAACAATGGTAAAAGTGCTATGACGGACGGATTTAATTGGAGTGACTTTCATTGTTCATCGTTAATGGCAGATCCTCTATTTCTTGTAAATCCATTCTGAAGGATTGAGTTTGGCGGCACCTTTCCAGACTTCGAGATGCACTTCTGTGATATTATCTTCGTCTGTATAAGCGGTGCCAATAACCTGCTTTGTAGAAATTTTTTGTCCTTTCGCCACATTCACGGATGCGAGTTTTGAATAGACGGTAAAGTATTCTCCATGGCTGACAATCACTGCGTTTTTGAATGTCGGATTATTTAAGATTCCAACCACTTTGCCTTCAAAAGCACAACGCACGCTGCTATTGTCATCCGTTCGAATATCAATGCCGTTATTTTCCATTTTTATGGTGGTTCCGGGCACTATGTAAGGACCAAAATATTTACTGATAAATCCTTTTTCTACCGGCCACGGCAGTTTTCCTTTGTTTCCGTAAAAATTAGACGAAAGCTGATCAAATTCAGGTGTGTTGCCTAATTTTACCGGTGTTTCCACTTTTTTATTAACGGTTTCAATATCTGCTTTAGAAGGTTCTTTTCCGGCTTCTTTTGCTTTCTTGATAGCTTCTTCAGCAGCTTTCTTTTTGGCGGCTTCTGCTGCGGCTAATTTTGCAGCTGCTTCTTTCTGTTTTTTTTCTTCAGCCAGTCGCGCCAGTTCTATTTCTTTTTTGATAATGGCTTCAATCTGTGCATCCAGCTTGGCTGCTTCCGATTGTTTTTTGGTAATTTTTGTCTGCAGCTCTTTTTCCTTTTGTTTCAAAGACTGTACCACCACATTTTTTTGTGAGACTGTTTTACTGAGTTGTACTTTCTCTTTTACCTGACCGGACAGCAATTGTTCTTTTGTTTTTTTCTTGGCATCTATGCTGGCAATCTGGCCACTGATATCCGATTTTTTTTCAATGATTTGGGTGGCCTGCTGCTGACGGAATGTTGCATATTTACGCAGGTAATTTACCCTGCGCAAGGCTTCGGAAAAAGATGCAGCGTTGACGACAAACAACAATTTATCGGCAAACCGCTGAGATTTATAAATCTTAACGATAGCATCTGAATATTCTTTTTTTAATTTGGAAAGCTGCGCTTCCTTTTGTTTTAAGGAATCCACATTTTGATTAATTTTCACAGTAAATAAATCAATTTCTCCTTCAACTTCTTTAATGAGTTTTTTACGAAGTTCTATCTGTTTGGACAATGCCTGCAAGTCAGACAAGGTAGCATCTTTAGAGGCTTTTGTTTTGGTTAATAATTTTTGTGTGAATTCAATTTCATCCAGTAATTTTTTCTTCTTTGCCTCGAGTATGGCTTTCTTATCCTGTGCAGAAAGAGATACTGAAAATAACACCATTAATAGGATAGTTATAGAAAATTTCAACCATCTTATTCCGGTTGTCTTAAAAGAGAATAACGCTATTTCCATGCTATTTTTCAATGGTGTAACTTGGATTTATGGTAAACGGATATTCTAAATTTTGTTTTACTTCTATGCTTTGAAATTTTGCAATCATTTCAAATGTCTGAGCACCACTTTTCATTTTCAGTTCTCTGTCCATCGAAAATGATTTGCCTAATTGCGGCTGATAATTGGTATAAGATGCATTTATTGTTTGTGCATACTTTTTATCGGTCACAAAAATGGACATTGGAAGTTTGGTCGTTTTATCAAAAAGTACATTGGTCAAAAAACGTGCTCCGTCAGCATTTAGTGTGATATTGGTTGCATTGTTGGCATATTTAGCAATAGTGGAATCTGTAAAAATCAATTGCCCTAGCAACAAGTTTTCGATATCTGCAAATGTAAGGTCTACCAATGTCTTTTGTTTAATGTAAGACAATGGTTTCAATATGTATCTGTTGTTTAACTTGTCCATTATTTTAATGCTGTCTCTGGTAATCAGTACACGAGCGCCTTCGATGCCAATAATAGACATAGACAGCCAGATTTTTTCACCTTTTTTCCAACGAATGTTGGTAGTGAAACTTTGATTTAAATCCGGCGAAGTAACTTTAGTTTTCAGTTTTGCCGCGACTTCTTTAAACTGCAGTTCATTTTTTTTGAGATTCTTAAGCAGCGACTGAACGTTTGCGTCTATAGCAGGCACCACTACTAGCGGTGTTTGCGGTGGTACTGATGTTTGCGTTTCTGTTTTTGCAACGGTTTTGGTGCGATGGCAACTACCGAGCAATACAGCAAACAACAGCATTAATAAATATTTGGATACTTTCATGCAGGCTGGAAGATTTCAGTTGACAGATTATACAATACCGTAAACGACCATGCAGGCATTCGTTCTATATGCTGTATCATATCTTTTAATTAAGTTTTCGGTTCTTTATTTTACCTTCAAGGACCACTTTGTCGCCGCCTTTCAGCAAAGCCTTTTCCCATTGTTCAATAGCTTTATCCGTTTGACCGAGTTTGTATAATATATCGCCGTAGTGCATTAACAATTCAGGTCTTTCCGCTGAATCCTGTAAATCCATTGCCTGTTCCATCCACTCGAGCGCTTCTTTGTAATTCTTCATTTTATACATAATCCATGCATAAGTATCTATAAAGGCAGAATTGTTATCTACGAGCAGGTTGGATTTTTTACTCATTCGCTCTGCTTTTTCCAGCTTGTCATCTCTTTCAGAAAGATAATAAGCATAGTTATTCAGCACGGTAGCGTTATTCGGATCTATCTCTAATGCCGCTTCATAGGAGCTGTCGGAACGCTCATAATTTTTGAGTTCAAAAGACAGGTCGCCCAATGTTATCAGCATTTGCAAATTTAATTGCGGTGTGAACAACGAAATATCTTCTTTGTTTTTTTTCTGCACCTCGAAGGCACTTAACAATACATCAGATGCTTCTTTAAAATTCTTTTTTTGCTGATGCGCAATAGCATTGTAAAAATAGCCAAACGGATCTTTCGGATGCTTCTCTATTCCTTTTTTGGTATAAAGAATTAAGTTATCATAATCTTCCAGTTCTGTATTCAGAATGTATAATTGTATCCATACGGTAGCCGGTACATCGTCCATGTTTATGGCTTTTATGTATTCTGCCTGTGCTTCTTTTTTCCTGTTGGAATTATACAACACATCTGCACGTGCGGTAGTGGCTTTGATATCATTTGGATGTGCCGCCATAATCATATCTGCCATTTTCAATACTTCCTCGCGTACAGAAGAATCTCTTGCCAGTTTTTCTATGTACGGAATGAATGTCATTATTTTAGCGTCAATATCAATATTCTTATTGTTGAATACCTTCTGCACAAACTCTTCTCGTTTGTCCATGTCACCTTTTTTGCCATACGTTTCAGCTATTGCGAGCAAGGCATCTGCATTATTTGCATCCATCGATAAAATACGATTATACGTTTGTATCGCTTTATCGTACATTTTATTCGACTGATAAACTTCTCCAATCAAACCTATATATCTTGTTTCTGACGGATAAATTTTAACAAGTTTTTCAATATCATTTACCGATTCTTCAATTTTTCCAAGTTTAATAAACAGAGGTTGTTTCTGAAAAACAAGTTCTTCCTGCACGCCGGTTTTCTGTTCCAGCTGATTGTACACGTCAATTGCTTCTTTATAACGACCAGCTTTAGATAGCATATATGCCCAATCGTAATAGTAATCGTACTCTTTAGGTTTTAGTTTTATCAGTGCATCATACACTTTTGCCGCGCCTTCAAAATCTTGTTTTTCACCTTTGGCTTCTGCCAAATACTGATAATAATATTCGTTTCCCGGATTTATTTTTATGGCATTTTGCGCAAATTCTATGGCTTTATCCATATTGCCTGACTCGAATGCAATTTTCGACAACTCATACAAAGCAGCGTCATTTTTAGGATTCCGTCTGAGTACCTCATTAAATTTTGCAATGGCATCTTGTGAATTGCCTAATAAATAAGCCTGCATGCCTTCAATAAAAATGGCCTGTTGTTCCAGATCACTTTTTGTAACAGGAGCTGCATTCGTTTTTTCGTCAGTTGATTTCGGCTTTTTGTCTTTTTTGGCAAAAACTGAAAGATTGCTTATGGCAATCAGCAGTATTAAAAACGATAGCTTTTGTATATAGATTTTATTGCTCAAGTTCTTGTTATTAAGTGAAAAGAGTTACAAGTATTGTTCCTGTATTTCTAAGATAACGTTTTTACGATAGACGATATATGAAAAAAGGGCAGAATTAACTTTTTTTAGCATGAATTCAGCCTATTTCACGCCTGTATGTCCGAAACCGCCTTCGCCACGTTCTGTTTCGTTGAGCTCGTCAACTTCTTTAAACTGAACCTTTTCGAATTTCGAAATGATTAATTGTGCAATTCGTTCACCTGTATTAATAACAGTAGTTTCATTGGAAAGGTTAATCATAATCACTTTAATTTCACCACGATAATCAGAATCAATAGTTCCCGGTGAATTTAATACGGTAACACCTTTTTTAAGTGCTAATCCGCTTCTGGGACGAACCTGTGCTTCATATCCATCCGGCAATTCGATATATAAACCTGTAGGAATAAGTGCGCGCTGTAATGGTTTCAACATGACCGGTTCCTGTAATTGTGCACGTAAGTCAACACCTGCAGATCCTGTGGTTTCGTATTCCGGTAACGGATTGTCCGAAGTATTTACAATTTTTAATTTCATTTTATGCGTATTTGGTAATGCGTATTTCATAATGCGTAAAATAAAATCGCATTAAAACTACCATACAAATATAGTGAGATTTTTTATTAAGACCTTATTTTTTCTTTTCTAAAAAATAAGCAGAAAAAATGTAGAAAGACAACAAAACAAATGCAAAAATGGTGTTTACCAATAATGAAAATTGCATTGGCAAAAAAACATATTTCAACACGATAAAAAGAACCACCGCAAAGAACAAATAGAATAAAATTCTTTTGTAATCGTATGGAATCGGATAATATTTTTGCTCGGTGATATAACCTAATATAACCATGGTCGTATAACAGGCTAGGGTTGCCCAGGCGGCACCGAAATAACCGAATTTGGGAACAAGTATTACATTCATCACAATGGTTATTACTGCACCGACAATGGAAATCAGGGCACCGATATAGGTTTTGTCTGTGATTTTATACCAGGTAGATATATTGAAATAAATTCCTAAAAAAATATTTGCCATCAATAAAATCGGAATAATATCTGCACCAACAAAATAGGCTGCCGATTTTGGTGAGTACAAGATGAATACATACTGAATCAGCGGTAAAAACAATACGATAGACAAAAAGATGACACACACACAAATGGTGTAGTATTTCATCGTGGATGCTAATATTGATTTGCTGTCTGAATTTTCCGCATGCCTGAAAAATAAAGGTTCTGCAGCAAAACGATAAGCTTGCAGAAACATGGCAATCAGCATGGCAAATTTATAATTGAAGCCGTAAATACCGAGTTGTTCTTTATTGGTGATATCATCGTATGGCAATAAACGAGTCATAATAATTCTGTCTAAAACTTCATTTATCATACCTGCAAAACCCACCAGCATAATTGGCATGGAATACTTCAGCATTTGTTTGTACAAAGCGCCATCTAACGAAAATTCCAATTGATTAAATTGTTTCAACAAAAACAAAAAAGTGATGATGCTGGCAATGATATTGGCAATAAAAATTGAGGAAACTTTTGTGAATGGCAGCTGATAACCGATGGATGGCAGCACCATAAAAAACAAGATGTTTAAGACAATAAACAACAAAATATTCATCACTTTTAAAACAGCAAATGCAACAGGTTTGCCTTGTTTACGAAGCGATGCAAACGGAATGGCCGCAAGCGTGTCGAACGCCATCATCCAGATAAAAAACTTTACGTAAAGCGTTGGTTCTTTTACATAATCAGCTATAGGTTGCTGGAAAACATAGCCAACTGCAACAAACAGCAAGACTACTGAAAGTATGGAATAAAATGCGGTAGAGAAGGCTTTCTCTTTGCTTTCTTCTTTATTGACGAAACGAAAAAAAGCGGTTTCCATACCATGTGTCAGCAACACTAAAATAAAACCGGCATACGCGTAAAAATTGGTAAACGTTCCGAATTCTGCCTGCGAAATATATTTGATGATCAAAAACCCGAACAGGAAATTAATCAGTCGCGCAAGTATGCTACTGACGCCATAAGCTGCTGTGTCGGATGCTAATTTTTTTACGGTACTCAACTCTGTAAAATTCTATTCACGAAATTCCAAAATCCAATTGGCAACGACAAGTTATTATTCTAACCAAACGTTAATAAGTGAGCCGGTGTTGTTTTCTGTATTTTTTGATAAAACGGGTGCCTTGTTGTTCCAAATCAGTGTATGACCATCTGAACCAAGATTCCATAAATCACCTCGCAGAAACACATTTACACCGGTTTTTATTGCTGTTGATTTGATTCGGCCGGTCATTGCATATTTTAACCAGGCATCTTGTTCAGTAATCTTGTTTATATCGGATTTGTTGATGTCTGCTGGTGCAGGCGCTCCGTTATATCCTTTCCATTCTTTTGACCAGCTGTCGTTTCCGGATACATACGATGGCACCGCCAGAATATCGACAGACTTATCTGTCAGCAATTGATAATTTTCAGGATACCATGCATCTGCACAAACTAAAACGGCCATGTTTCCGCTTGGTGTTTTATAAATCGGAAGTTCTTTTATATCGGCTGCATTCGTAAAAGACAACTCTTCTGTAATTGGAAATATTTTTTTCGTTAAGGGTGACAACATATTTCCATTTGCATCAAAAACCGCACTGACATTATAAAGCTTTCCTGATTTATTAATTACTAATTTGCCATTTTCTACGGATGGAGCCGGCAAAACAATAGAGCCGGCAACGATTGTGACCTGAAAATCCTTTGCCAGTTTTGAAAACACCTTTTGATAAATTTCAGCCATTTTATCAGCCTTCATATTAAAAACAGCTTCTTTCGTTTTGTCTTTTGCTGTTGCATTTAAGTACGCTCTTCCAAACTTTATGATATTAGAAAACACGAGTGTCTTCATGCCGTCTTCCAGCGAGGTATCTGCATAAATACTGCGTTTTTCATTGGCCACGACGAGCCAGGTGCCCAGGTATTCCGGCAATACCACGATGGTGGAATCGTTTAATAAATTTCTTCGTTGGGCAAGACTGAAATAATACTGCAGCATATTATAAAATGCCTCTTGAGATGAAAAATCATATGTATGTAAATAAGGAGAAAGTGCAATAATATTTCCTTTGCCGCTGTTTTTTCCAAATTCTTCCATATCACCTATAACATATCTTGGAAATATGCCTTCTGTACCTGAAGCCTTGTCAGAATTTGACCAGTAGACATAAGCAGAGATAACAAGTATCAGCACAACGGTTGCTGTATAAAATCCTTTCTTCACCTGTCAAAAATACAAAGTATATTTCTTTAAAGCTTAAAATTCATTTTCTTTGTTACATGAAATCAAAAATCGCACTCTTTGTAATTGCGTTGGTCTATCTTGTTTCTTTCAGGCAATATGCCAATTACACGCACTTTTTACAAGGTGGCGGCGACAGTTGGGGTTATTATGCCTATTTGCCGGCAAGTTTCATTTATCATGATTTAGATGATTTGCAGGCCACCATTTCAAAGCGTGCTGAATATAATCCTTCCAGTGTGCGAACACAGGAAGATGGTTATTTGCAAATTGAAGAGGCACATGCTTTTCAAAAAAATACCATTATTAAATACACCAGCGGTATCGCAATTTTGTATGCACCCTTTTTTCTGGCGGCACATGGATTTTGTAAGTTGACGCATCTATACGCAGCAGATGGTTATACTTTTCCGTACAATTTAATGATTGGTCTGTCTACCTTATTGTATAGTATTTTTGGATTATGGCTGATACGGAAAATTCTAATTAACTATTTTACAGACAGTATCACTGCTGTTACATTGATTATTATCGGCATTGGCACCAATTTATATTTTTTTTCAGTGTCGCATCTTGGAATGTCGCATCCGTATTTATTTGCGCTATATGCACTTTGTTTGTTTGCCACTTATAAATTTTATGAAAAGTCTACATTCTTTCAGGCTTGTCTGATTGGTTTTTCATGCGGCATGATAAGTATGATAAGGCCTAACGAAGTAATTATTCTGCTGTTTCCTTTGCTTTGGAATGTTTTTTCTTTGAGTGGATTTAAAGAAAGACTCTTGTTTATATTCAGAAATAGCGGTTATTATATCGTTATGGCATTCATCTTTCTTCTTTGCTGGCTGCCGCAAATTTTCTACTGGAAAACACTGACCGGAAAAATCTTCTTTTACAGCTATACGAAAGAAGGATTTGATTTTCTGCATCCGCATCTTAAAAACGGATTATTTGGCTTTGCCAATGGCTGGCTGGCTTATACACCTGTGATGATTTTTGCCGTTATCGGATTGATTTTTCTGCCGAAATATTTTAAAAAAACGGCAGCAGCCACTTTTCTATTTATGCCTGTTTTTGTCTATGTGATTTACAGCTGGTGGTGCTGGCAATATATAAACGGCTTTGGTTCGCGGCCAATGGTGGAGACTTACCCGATTTGGGCATTTCCTTTAGCATGTTTTTTACTTTTTATCTGGAATAAAAGCATTATTAAAATGGTTTCCTTTTTGCTGATGGCATTTTTATTGTTTGTCAATCTGTTTCAAACCTGGCAATTTGAAAAAGGATTAATTTGGACAGAAGACAGCAATTGGGCATTTTACAAAGCAATCTTTTTAAAAACCAAGAGTAATTATGATGCTCACATTGCTTATGATTGCGGCGAAACACAACCGGATACGGCTAAATTAAAACGAGTTAAAGTGCTTCAAATTCAGGAATTTAAAGATTCCCTTTCTTCCGATTATATAACTTCCACAAGTAAAAGTGCGCCTTATGCTTTTGAGTTGCACGAAGGCACTACGCCTACCTTACAGTTTAGAGCTGATACTTCCGGCATTCAAGCAAGAGATTATATAAAAATTTCTTGTATGGTGTATTGTAATCAAATGCAGTATGACCATTACAAACAGGCTGTTCTTGCTGCAACCTTTCTGCATGGTGGCAATCAGATACGCTGGCGTTGTGTGCGCTTACAAACAAAAATCGACAACAAAGACCATCTTATTTTACATATCGGTAAAGAGCGGCAATGGCAGCATGTGTATTTTTTCGTGCGGGTGCCGCACCGGTTTAAAGATGCTGGTGATATGTTACAAGTTAATGTTTGGAACCCAAGCAATATGCCGGTTATCGTAGACGATGTGCAGGTGGAGCTGTGGAAGGAAAAGTAATATTAATGGTTAGGTTCGTGAAGACACGAACCTCGGCTTGAGGATGATGTGCAGGAGGAGAGTTGTGGCGAAAAAAATAAAAAAGCCTCAATATTACTACTGAGGCTTTGTGGTGTGGGGCGGGATCGAACCGCCGACACAAGGATTTTCAGTCCTTTGCTCTACCGACTGAGCTACCGCACCGAAATTTCGAGATGCAAAAATAAGCATTTATTTCAAATTAAAATCTTTTTTGTGAAAAATTAATCCTGAAAAGAAATAGCCATAGCCAAATACATTAGTTTCTTATGAAAAAAGATAAAATATTGTCTATTTACAGCGTTTAATAGACAGAATTAGCTTACAAGCTATTTGGCTAAAGCTTATATATTGTTACATCTTTATATTTTCCAACAGGCTTTCCTAATTCTGAACAGATGTCATTGTAAATATCCTTTTCTATCAAGATAAAATATTTCGCTCCTTTCTTTTTCCATTCTTCCATAGTAACTACCGTATGCTGACCTGCATGAAACTCCGTAAAACCAGGTGTTTGTAAGGCACAAAGTATAATTTGCGGACTTCCGTCTGTAGATACAACAACATAGTCTGTTTCTTTTATTCCAATGGAACGAATAAATAGAACCAATCCATTATCCAGTAAATATTTATCTGCCGGATACAAGTTTGCTTCTTCATATCTTACTTGTAAATCTTTTTTTACATGAATGGCGTTTGTAACCAACAATACTATTGCAACAATTTTCAGCACACTACTATTAAAAAAAACAGATTTATTTTTTTTTATGTATGTAAAAAAATTTAGAAACAAAAAGAGATAAAGTGAATAAAATAGAATCGTGTAATAATCGTGTACTAAAAATTGCAAGTACCACAATAAATAACAAGAGATACAAGCTATCAACAGGAAAAAAGAAGTTAGAAATAAAAATTTATTTCCTTTATTATAACTAAATGGCAGAAATAGTAACGTGAATAAAAAGAAATAATTAGTTGGTGCAGCAAAAAAACGCAATGCCCATTCCGTTAATGTACGTTTGAGTATATACGCTTTCTCATTGCTTTCATACCAAACCGGATTTATCTTATTTAGAAAGTAAATGTGTTCATTTACAGCATTATAATGATTCGACCAGATGTACCAGATTATATTTACTACGATGACACTTAACAAAGGAATCAAAAATCTCGCAAATGGTATTTTTTTATCTTTTGAATTTTGTATGGATACTATAAAAACAGCAGCAAATGATGCAAAAAACAAAATCAAATATGTCAGCTTCATTAAACCAGCTAAACAGAAAAAGAACATGCTTAACCATAAGTGGATTTTTTTATTGCTATTCTTGAAATCTAAATATACACTTACGCCAATAAATGAAAAAGAGAGTGCTGCCACATCAGGAATACAAGATGTTCCATAAAACAAAAATGCCGGTGCTGTAAAAAACAGCATCGGAAAAAAGAATGCCCAAAATAAATTCTTAATAAAGTACTTTGCCATGCGAAATACAGCAATCAATCCAGAGAAAAAAACCAGCGTATATACCATTTTAGAGATAGCCCAATGAAAACCGAAAATGGAGTAGAGAATTGCAATAATATATTGCAGTATTGGAAATTCACTAACGGCATACCCGTCTCCGAAACTTCTGTTTAATAATTGAGGATGAAAAAAGTCTAACCCGTTTTTCCAATAAGTCCAGGCAAAAGAAAGACTGTCTGTTTGCCGCCAAATATGTGTTCCAACCGGTGGCGAAGTCAGCAATGTAAAATAGTCATAATAGAAAAGCAATAAGACTGCAAATACGAAGAAGAACAAATGTGTTACTAATGAGTTGTATTTAGCATTTTGCATCATTTTATTTACTCTTTTCCAACGCTTGCTGAATATCGGCTTTGATATCGTCAATATGTTCTAAGCCAACAGAAACACGCACGGTGCCGCCAAAGATTCCTGCTGCTTCCCGAACGCTTTCTTCTATTTTGGAATGCGTGGTGGAAGCAGGATGTGTCGCTATGGTTCTGCAATCGCCCAGATTGGCGGTGTGTGAAAACATTTCCAGGCTGTCTAAGAATTTACGGCCTCGTTCGATACCGCCTTTGACGATAAACGTAACAACACCACCACCTTGCGACATTTGTTTTTTTGCCAGTTCATATTGCGGATGCGATGGCAAAAACGGATATTTCACCTGTTCAATTTCTTCATTTGCTTCCAGCCATGTTGCCAGTGCCAAAGCATTTTCACAATGTCTGTCCATACGAACATGCAGCGTTTCCAGGCTTTTTGACAACACCCATGCATTAAACGGCGACATGGCTGGTCCGGTTTGTCTGCAAAATGCGCGCACTTCTTTTATAATTTCTTTGTTGCCTAACACAATACCACCGCAAACTCTTCCTTGTCCGTCTATAAATTTGGTAGCAGAATGTGTGATGATATCTGCACCATATTGTGCAGGCGTTTGCAGATACGGTGTTGCAAAACAATTGTCAACGTTCACTAATAAATTATGTTTTTTCCCTAGTTGACATAAAAATTCCAGGTCTATCAAGACTAAGCCCGGATTGGAAGGCGTTTCTGCAAACAACATTTTCGTGTTCGGCTGTATCAGGCTTTCCCAGGTTTCCGGCTGGTTGATATCGTAAAAAGAATATTCAATGCCCCATTTCGGCAAATACTCTTTGATAATTCTGGTAGAAGATGCAAATAAAGCAGAAGACGCTAAGATATGGTCGCCGCTTTTTAAGAAAGTCATAATAGATGCAAAGACTGCAGCCATGCCGGTTGCGGTGCCGAAGCCATCTTCCGTGCCTTCCAGCACACACATTTTTTCTACAAATTCATTTACATTCGGATTGGAAAACCGCGAATAAATATTGTCTACGTATTCATCAGCAAACAAGGCACGTGCCTGTTCTGCATCATCAAATGTAAAAGAAGAAGTCAGGTATAACGGAACACTGTGTTCACGAAACGCACGTTCGTGTTGCGTGCGTATAGCGTTGGTGGCAAAGTTGGTGTATTTTTTCATTTGGTCTCATTTTTGTCATTCCGACGCAGGAGGAATCTTGTGCAAGTTCTCTCACTTCGTTCGAGATGACAGTTAGTGAATTTCAAAACTATGTGTAATTGTTGCAGTGGAATTCAGCATGTGTGTTACACTGCAATATTTATCCATGGATAAATTGATGGCTTTTTCTACGTTTTCTTTTTTCAGATTTCCTTCTAATGTATAGTGAATATGAATTTTAGTAAACACCATCGGATGTTCAGTGGCTCGTTCTGCATCAACGGCAACTTTATACCCTTTCACTTCTTCGCGCATTTTTTTAAGCATCGACAACATATCCATAGACGTGCAGCCACCAAGCGCCATCAAGACTAATTGCATGGGTCTTGCACCAAGGTCTTCACCACCGATTTCCGGTGAGCCGTCCATGTGTACTATAACACCTTGTTCGTTTTTTGCTTCGAGGTGTACTTTATTATTAACTCTTTCTATTTCAACCTTCATGTTATAAAGTTATAGGTTATTAGTTATTTGTTATAGGCTAATGGTATTTTTTTAGTGTTAAAACAAAAAAAGCTGTCCACCAATTGGCGGACAGCTTAATTCTCCTGGTTATAAGAATTGTACTATTTAGATTTTAAACAATGCATAAACGATTGCATTGGTGTGGTATACTTTTTTATTATCGTCAATTATAAACTTAGAATTGGTAAAATCAACAAGGCCTTGTTGTACTCTTGCTCCAACACCAAAACCACTTTTAGAAACGAATTCAAACCCTACATTTACGCCTGCATCAAACGGACGAAAAGGACGGTTACCGTTTACGTCTTTATTGTTATTGTCTTTTAAAACGCTGTTGA
Source organism: Chitinophagales bacterium (assembly GCA_044357355.1). Taxonomy (GTDB): domain Bacteria; phylum Bacteroidota; class Bacteroidia; order Chitinophagales; family JADIYW01; genus JADJSS01. The sequence continues at coordinate 9,951 of JBIKPT010000005.1, read as the reverse complement.
CTCTTTCATCCTGATCGTCCAGGATTGTATTGTCTTTAAAATCAACTTTTAATCTTGACTGAACATTAAACGCATAAGATGCGAATCCACCCACATTAAAGTTGAATACTTTTTTCTTACCGATATAGAATTTAGCAATCACCGGTAACTCTACTGAATGGAAGTTCAATCTGAAAAAAGATCTGTTTAATGCAGCATCTTCCAGTTTTTGCTGTGTTCCTCTGTTGGCATAGTTCACACCAATTTCAAAACCGAATACTTTTGGAGCTCTATATTCGTAATTGAAACCAAAAACACCACCAGGTTTAATGGTGTTTTTACTATTATCAAAACGAGAATCTTGTTGTAATCCCATTGTGTTTAAAGAAAAGCCAGCTGTGAAGCCTACCAGGTTTCTCTTTTCAGAAATATCTCTTCCAAAGGTGTTTGCCAGTGAGATGGTTGTAATGGTTAAAATCAATAGTGTCTTCTTCATATAATCTGTTTTGTTTTGTTTGCTTTATGGTGTCAAATGTAGTACCAAAGTTAATTAACAGAAAGTTATTTATACAAAATACTTAGTATTCGGTAGTTCGTAATGAGTATTTGGTTATTTTTTAGTGATGGTTACTCGTTCTCCTTTAGAATGCGATTTAAATTCCGGTGCATACATGCTTTCAATTAATGTTATGCCATTACTGAAATTTCCTGCAATGGTGGCACGCATGGAATATTCAAATACATACACACCTTTTTGCATCCAATCCATAAAGAAATGGGTCGCTACATCTTTGGTACTTTCGTAATAACCAAGTCCGTCCTGCCATTTATATTGCGATAATACATTAATGGGTTCGAAACCGGCAGCACGTAAGTCTTTCATATGCACGTATTCTAAATTCCGGTCGGTTCTCAATTCGATTCGTACTTTCACCACATCGCCTACTTGCAAAGGTGTTTTATCTGTGATGGTAAGTAATTTTTTGCCTTCGTTGGTATTTTCTTCTTTGAACAATTTTTTAGTTAATTGCAATGCCGTTGTTGCAGCGGTTATCTTGTCTAAATCTTCAAAATATTGCCAATAAAGCGCACCATAAGCCGGTCCTTTATCTGTTTTTTTCAACTCAATTTTTGCCATTTCCGGTTTTATTTCATCGCCAGACCATTTCACTTTGTAATAGCCTGTTCCCGGTTCCACCGTTGCATTTAATTTTATTGGATCGATAACCACTTTGTTCATTTTCACTTCTACCAGTTTGTCTGATTTCAACCAGTCTTTTCCTTGTAATAATAAAGCATAACAAGCTTCTGCCGTTGCTTTGGTAGATTTCCATGAAGTTGTTTGCTTTTGTTTCAGCAACCACACTTTCATTTCATCTACGGATTTGTTATCGTTAGCCACTTCGGTAAACGCTTCAATTAATAATGCCTGTGTTTCCACCGGTGCCTGATACCAGTACCAACCAGCGTTTTCATTGGCTTTCCAGTACATGCCTAATTCTTCACTGCTAATTGAATTTTGTTTTAAAGAAGTGATGATTTTATCGGCAGTTTGTTTTTCTTTATTGCGTTGTAAGGTCAATGAAATCATACCTTTTGAGTATAAATCCTGATTTAACCAAAACTCTTTTTCCTGTTTGATAAAATAATTATAGGCTTCGTCATTTTGTTTTTCAATTTTATAATCGAAAAATGAACGCGCATACAATGCATGAATATTTGTATAGTACAAGTGATTTGTTTTCAAATAATCTTTGTCGTATTTTTTGATGTTCACTAAATCTTCTGTTAATCTGTCATCTAAATACGCAACGGCTTTTTGCAGTACTTCATCAATTTTAGATTTGTTTTTTATATCGATGACATTGAGTTTTGCCAAGTGGCCGAAACCAGCAACAATATGTTGTGTGATATAGCGGTTGTCTTGCATGCCCGGAAACCAGGTGAAACCACCGTTTGGCGTTTGCATTTGTATTAATTTATCAAATGCACGTTGTTGTTCGTCTGCCATTTTAGATAAATCAAATAATAAGGCAATGCGTTTCTTCTGTTCCGTTTCATCTTGCGCATCACGCACCCAAGGTGTTTCTTCTAACAACACAGATTTCAAATCCTGATTTTTTTCCAAATTTGAAAGCAGTGCATCCGTATTTTTCCATTTATCAAAAATGCTTTTAATTTTAGTCCCGAAGGTTCGGGATTCGTTTGCAATATAAGATGCTAATGAGTTTGCATAATAGCGTGAAAATAATTGTTCTGCACATTCATACGGATATTCCATCATGTACGGCAATGCCTGCACGGCATACCAAACCGGCTGCGATGAAATTTCCAATGTAAGGTTATAATTTTTGAGTGTCGTTGATTTATTTTTTAATAATTTCTCAAACGTAAAGAATTTTTTACTATCACCGCGTACCCATAACGGCATGGTTTCTGTCACCATCATTCTGTTGGGTAATACAATTAAAGATGCCTGTTCTCCGTCGCTGAAATTATCTGCCTGCGCAATAACTTTATAGGTGATGGCGTCAACACCTTGCGGAATTTGTATTGTCCAGCTTACTGCTGTGTTTTTGTCTTTTTCAACGGAAAAATTACGTTCGCCAATGGTGTTGAATTTTCCGGCAACTGCTTCCATAATTTTTGCGGTGATGTCTTTCATGGTTGTTGCATCGTATAAAACCAATTCAGCTTTGCCACTTAAGTCTTTATCTGATAGATTGGAAATTTTGGTGGTGAACTCAAATTTATCACCTTCACGCAAAAAGCGTGGTGCGTTTGGTGTGACCATCAATTCTTTTTGTGTTACCACAGATTTTGTGAAGTATTGATAGTTCAGCTCTTTCGTATGTGCTAAGCCTAAGAAATTCCATTTTGTTAAGGCTTCAGGCATTTGAAAATTCAATATTACGTTGCCGTCCGCATCGGTTTGTAATTGTGGCAAGAAAAATGCTGTTTCGTTCAAATTGGTACGTGGTGTTACCTCGGTTTTTTTTGCAGGTTTTTCAGCAGAGTCCGTTTCAAAGCTTTCCTTTTCGCGTTCGCTTAATTTTGAGACGGCGGATTGATTTGCCATTAAAGCATCGCTTTTTTCTTCAGATGGCATTTCTTTTGCTGAACCAGCTGCATCCATTTCCAGCATTTGTGCTGCATAAACAGGCGCAGATTCACTTTTCATCATCATTCCTTTACCATAAAAAACTCTGTGATAACCACCTAAACTCAATCCAAATAAATTCAAATCATCATAGCCATGTGAGAAATATTCTTTATACGGATTCCAGTTTTTAGCTGTATACAGATTGCTGTTTCTGCTGCCAAATGCATCGCTTCCATAGCTACCTAAGTAGCCATTGTAATAAGATTGTGATAAACCAAAATTTAAACCATGCGACAAGAATGCATCTAAAGAAGCATCATACATGGTGGCTAATAATTCTGAAGCTATCTTTTCTTTATTGTTGCCTGATATTTTTAATTTCCATTGTTCTTTAGCGCCAGGCAATAATTTATCTCTGAAGGTTATCCATTCCACTTTCAGGCTTTTATCTTCGTATGGCACAGCAATATACTGGCTGCCTGTGTAGCTTCTGTTTTTATTTACAACGACATAATTAATTTCAATGCCACCAAGATATTCTTGTTTAATTGGAATAGAAAACGTTTTAATTTCATTATTCAGTTGCACCGTTTTCTTTTCGATAATTTTTCCTTTGAACGCCGTTTCGATAATTGCATACGCATTTGACATAGACGAACCAATTTGATAATTCACCGATTCGTTCGGTTTTACGGATGTTTTTTCTGGCTTAAAATACGCAAACGATTTTGGGTTGGGTGTTTTATCACTAAGAGAAGATGCTAAAAATGTTTTATTAAATTCTATTAGATTTCCATTTTTATCTTTACAGGAAAACTCAATAATATACGCACCACTTGGTAATGAATTTGGCGTTAGATTTATTTCTGTTTGCTTTTCGGTATTAAATGTATAACTGTTAACCAGATTTCCTTTTTGCCAGTTGTTGGTTAAATCTTCTGCATCATAAATTTCAAATGGAAACAATTTATCATGTTCTGCTTTTGTCATACTAAACTTATCAGGCTCAGTCCACAAGCGTGACTTTTTAGGTGTTGATGGCTCAACTAAATCATAAATTTTAATAGCAACCAGTGTTGGTTCCGGTTGTCCGTTTAAGTTATTTATTGAGACCGTGATTTTATTTTCTTTAGTATTATCGATATTTTCAGCTACATATAAATTTGCTTCTATTGCCAGATAGCCAACACGTACAGTGGTTGCAGTCGAATGTGTTTCACCATTTATATCAATAACATCTGCCGTTACTTCGTAATTAAAGTACGGTTTATATTCTTTCGAAATGGTGAAGTCAGGAATCGCAGAAAAATCTATCGTGAAATTTCCGTTGTCGTCTGTTTTTGTACTTCCGTTTACAATAATTTTTTCATTGTTTTCCGGAAACCAAGGTCTGCGCCAACCGTACCAGCACCAGATTGGAAATTGTGCTACACGACGCACTGAATATTTCACTTCTGCATTGTCGATATTTACACCTGCGTAAGAAACTGCTTTACCTGTCACGCTAACCGTGTCATTTAAGTTATATGCTTTTTTTACAGGCTCAAAGCTGACTTCAAACTTTGGTCGTTTATATTCTTCTACCTGCACATTTATTGCACCAAATCCTGTTTCTAAAGTCATGTTGCCAAGCAAACCTGTGGCTGGAGCAACAAACGTTCCTGTGAACGAACCAAACTCATTGGTGGTAAAATCCTGTGTTTTAATATCCTGATAATTGACATCTTTAAATGTAAGGGACGCTTTTTCTCCAACCAAAATTTTGTGGTCTTCACCGGTGCGTTGTGTAACAATTCCTTTTACATAAATAGTCTGTCCTGGTCGGTAAATACTTCTGTCGGTAAATAAATGAATTTGCTTTTGAGAAACAGGTGTTTCCGTTCTCGGATAATAATATTTATAGTACGATTGCTCGCTTGGTAAAAAGTCGTTTTTATATGAAATTTCAAACAAGAAATTTTCGTTGTAGTAATTTTGGTTTGTCGGTTTATTTATTCTTTTAGAAACATAACCCGTTGCATCTGAAGTTGCCGTACCTAAATCGATTCGCGCGTATTTTCTTGTTTTATAATCGTACGAATTGCGATAAAAGTTTACGGTTGCACCTTGTAATGGTTGTCCGTTGTTTCTGTCTAACACATGTAATTCGAAATTTTCACTATTGTTATTGCTTTTGGTAACGTAAGAAATTTGAGAAGAAAACAAGGTGGAAACTGCAACGGCATTGCTGCCTGTTGCGGTCGAAAAATTTTCATTGGTAGAAACCAGCAACGCATAGAATCCATTCTTGATACCATCCATTTTAATTTCTGTAGTATGTTCCAGATAATCATCTGTGTATGGCAGAAACTGATTCCAGGATTTTACTGCCTTAATTGCTTTCAGTCTTTTCAGAATATCTTCCTGTATTTCATTTTCTTTTAATGAAAATAGTTTGTCTTTTTCTTTGTATTTAACTGGAATGATTCTGAAATAAACCCTGCCAATGTTTTTATAACTTACCAATGCTTTGAATGCTTCATTTGGAATTACCGTTTCTTCCGTTGTAATTGATAAATCTTTATGATTGATCGTTGACTTTAAAGCTGCACAATTTTTTGCACCTTCGGTATCCGGAAAGTTTTTGATGGTTTCGTCGCAAACAGCAAGTGCATCTTTAACTTTAAACGAATTAGTTACACTTTTGTCCTGTGCTTTTTGATAAATATAGTTTGCTATTTCATAGTTAATAGTAGCACCAACGTTACATTTTGCATATTCTGTTTTAAGACGCAGCAAAGCTCCATAATACAAGGCATCATTTTCATCTTTATTAAAGTAATGTGCTCTGATAAATTGTATTCTTTTCAAATCTGCATCTGCTAATGCATCCAAATTTGTTTTATCTTTTAACCGAAAGCTCAATAAATCCTGATAAATCTTGAGCGCATTGTACTCTTGTGAATGCTCATCTGTATCATTTAATTTTATCAATACAAATTCATTTGCCATTGCAAAGAATTTCTTGTCGTCTATTGAAAATGCGTTAGATGGTTCTGCCAGATCGCTTTTATCATCATTAAAATAATCTATTGCACGATTTGCCAGCAAATCATATAGTGTTGGTCTGAAAATTTTAGAGCCTTTTTGTTGTTCTAAAATTGGTGTGTAATTATCCAATTTAGTTTGTTGTAAAAGTGCTTTATTTTCTAACGAAATGATATAATAAGTATTGATTTCTTTGAAAAGTGTTTTCAAATCCCAAGTTCTGAAATCATCGCTTTGTTTTTCATCTGTTTCCGTTCTGTTAGAAAATTTCCAGGTGTTTTCGTTGAAATATTGTAAGTATAATTCTGCCAGAATACTTTGCAAAATTGCTTTATCTATACCGGAAGACTTCTGTATTTCCGTTTTGAGGTCATTAACGATTTTCAATTCCGATTCTTCTTCCAGAATCATGGTATATTTATATTTGTACAATATGGATTTCACCACTTGTGTTGCATTCTTATCTGCTCTGGCTTTCTCAATTATATTTTCGACGGATTTTTGTGCGTCTTTTGTTTTGCCTTCGTTTTCAAGTTTAGTCACTGATTTCCAAAGTGACTCGTAGTTATTTTGTGCCATGGTTGTTTGGTTTATCAAGAGAAGTGTCAAGATAAATAAGATGGATTTTTTGAATTGATTGAACATAATTTTTAAATTTATTTTTAACACACCTCTTAATCTCCTCTCAAGAGGAGAAACTCGGATTTCCTATTTACTTAATTCGGTGCATTTTTATTTAGACTGGTTATTACTTTCAAGATATTTTTTAATTCGCAGCGCTAAGTTTTCTCTTATGTTCATATAGAACAGTGAATAATCATACAGGTGATAATTTTTCATCACCATTGGTATAAAACCGCCTTCCTGTGGTTTTTGAATTTCTAAAATGCCGTTGGTGTTTTTTGCACCAAAGACTGTTTTTATAATTTCATCTGATTTTTTTGAGAGGCTACCTGTATTTTCAGCACCGGAAACAAAAACTTTTTCGGTTGACCAGTTTAACGGATTGACAGAAACTGCATTTGTATATTCCGGAACAACCGTTGCAATCTTCGTGTCTTGCCCAAATGTAGAATATGAAATATAACCACCAAATGCGTCTGCACTTTCTGAAACTTTTAGAAATTGAAACTGGTTTTCGTACGTTGGAAATCCGATAATATAAGCTTCCACTAATTGTTTCAGCAACGGTTGACCATCAAAAAACTCGCGCAATAAACGTTGTGCATGTTTGCTGCCTTGCGAATGTCCTGCAATAATAATTGGTCTGCCGTTATTATAATTTTTAAGATAATATTCAAAGGCTGCTTTCACGTCTTTATAAGCAATATCAAATGCTTCTTGCGAACGTTCTGAATTTTTACTAAAGAAATTATTGAGTGCTGCCTGTCGGTAGCGTGGCGCATAAACTTTGCAGCTTTCGTTGAACACACTTGCCTGATACTTAATCGGAAAATTATCGGTTTGCCTGTTGATGCTTTTATCGTCTATTGCTGCATTGCCTTTAAAACCTGTAACATCGGTTGTTGGATGAATGAAAAAAACATCTGCTTTCGCTGAATCTTGCAGGTTTTGCAAGCCTTTCGGTGTCCAGTCTGCATTGTCTAGCATCGTTGGCAGGGCCGCCCAGTTTTCTTGCTTAGCATAATCAGTAGCAAAGCAATTGAAAGAAATTGCTATAAAAATTGATATGATACTTGTTTGTTTCATTTTTTTTGTCTGAATTTGGATTTATTGGATTAGCAGATTGTTGGATTTTGTTTTTTTAAAATTTTAATCTTATAATCCATTAATCTTGTTAATCCTGATTCTGACAATTTCCAACGCAAATTACATGCCTTTTGTATAACAGAAAGAATATTTTACATTTTTTATGATGTTTCTACCGTGGTTTAATTTCCACCGAGCCTAAATCCTACTGTCCTTTTGAGTGAATTTCCCTGATAGCTGAATTCTGCCACATCTTCCAGTAATAGTGAATGAATATCTTGTTCGTTACGCAAGCTTGCAGCTATTTTAGCCATTCTTAGGTGCTGATTTTTAACAGCTTCACTTATCGTCTGACGAACTGTTCTTGCGTTTCCGAAAAATTTATCTCTGTTTTTGTGGATGTCTGTAAAGTATATCATCAAGTGATTTTTAGCCTCTTGCGTAACGGTCAGCTCTTCTTTCGAAAAATAATGCAAGGCAATTTTCATCATATCTTCAGGTGTATAATCTTCAAAATGCAATTTTTTATCGAAGCGAGAATTTAAACCCGGATTTGATGTCAGAAATACATTCATGTTATCGGTATAACCTGCAGCAAACACTACAAACTGTCCACGTAAGTCTTCCATTCGTTTCAATATTACCTCTATAGCTTCTTTCCCAAAGTCATTTCCGGAGCCACCTTCTGCTAAAGCGTATGCTTCATCGATAAACAATACACCACCTAATGCTTCGTCAATTTTTTGCTGCGTTTTGATTGCGGTTTGCCCTATGAAACCGGCAACGAGACTTTCTCTGTCCACCTCCACGGTATGTCCTCGCTCCAGGATGCCGAGTGCTTTAAATAATTTTCCCATGATGCGTGCCACCGTAGTTTTTCCTGTGCCCGGATTTCCTGTAAAAATGGTGTGCAGCGAAAATTTATTCAATACATCTTTTCCAATATCGTTATAATATTTAATCAGATGAACCAGCTCGTCAATTTCTGTTTTCACATTTTCCATTCCTACCAGTTCATTCAGTTCTGATAATGCGGTTTGCAGCTCTGCTTCGTTAACCGGCAATTTTAGTTTTTTACGGTTTCTGTCGGCAAATACTTTACTAATGTCTTCTTGTGTAATGGTTGATAATTGTTCTTTACTCAGTGATTTTTGGTCGGGCACCTGCATCAGACGCAATGCCATATTCATTTTAGATTTCTGAATGACACCTTCTACAAAACGCGCGTTGCCAAAATTTTTGTCTCTGCTTCTGAAGGCATCGGTTAACTCTATTTTCAGTAGTTTTTTGGCTTCCTCATTTATCATTAATTTCAACTTGCCTGCAATACTTAAACTGATATCATATAGTTCTTCCGGAAGATAATCATCAAAGGTAAAATATTGTGAAAAACGAGATTTTAATCCAGGATTGGATTCGATGAATGCATTCATTTCTTTCGGATAGCCTGCCACGAAAATGGCAATATCACCGGGTCCGTCGCTCATTTCTTTTATCAATAATTCTATGACTTCTTTTCCGTAATCACGACTGTCTTCTCCGCTGCGTGCCAGTGAATAAGCTTCGTCGATAAATAAAATGCCGCCTCTGGCCTCATCGATTTGTTTTTGTGTTTTCGGTGCAGTATGGCCGATATATTCACCGACCAAATCCACTCTGTCTACTTCGAGTACGTGACCTTTTGAAAGCAAGCCCAGTTTGTGATATATTTTTCCCAACAAACGCATCACGGTAGTTTTTCCGGTGCCCGGATTTCCAACGGCTACACTGTGCAGTAAAAAGCCAGATGCATCTTCCACGCCTTGCTCTTTGCGCAACTTATTAAAATTGATTAAGGTAATCTGATCGTGAATATGTTTTTTTACATTTTGCAAACCTATCAAAGCATCCAGTTCTGCCAAGAGTTCATCCAGTGATTTTTCATCCAGTTTTGCCGCCACATCATTTTCATTTTTAGCAGCAGCCACACCTGGCACTACGGTGCCATTGACCATTTCTACATCGCCTTCTACAAATTTTTCGCCGCACTCAAACACAGCTGCTGCCACTAGTGCATCCATAAATACCAGTTCTATCGTGTATTGATCGTCTTTCCAGGAGCCTCCGTCTTCGGTTCCCCAGCCAATATCAAA
>JBIKPT010000051.1:0-16084 GCA_044357355.1 Chitinophagales bacterium | reverse complement strand
GACGGCATTCATAACTGCACCAACATGGTTTGTTGTTAGTACAGAAAATAAAACAACACTTTGCACCATTGAAGATTCGGTATTTATAGGTTTAGACTTTTTACCATGCATAAAAGAGAACATATTCATTCCAAACGCATTTACACCGAATGGCGATGAATTGAATGATAAATTATTTGTACGTACAACCATTTTAAAATCATTTCATTTTGAAATTTATGACAGATGGGGACATAAAGTTTTTGAAACAGATTCTACAGCCGAAGGATGGGACGGAAATTACAAAGGCCAACCGGCTCAGGTAGAAACATATGGATATTTCTTGACAGGTGAATGCGTTCAGGGAGATAAAATTTCACTTAAAGGAAACTTAACACTATTAAGGTAAAATCTTTTAATTTTTTTTATAATTAATTGAGGTAAATCAACTATATTTACATTCTCAAAAGTCGTATTGTTATGGGAGAACTAAACTAGATACGAAAACCCACAAATTTATTACTAAAAAAATCTAACTTATTGTAGTTATTCAAAAGACGTTATGTCTTTTATAACCTCAAATTATAATTAATTATTTTTAAAACCATTAAAGTATGAGAACAAAACTATTTACATTTTTCACCTTATTTATGCTGTTTCAAATAACAAACAAATCGTTTGGCCAGGATTTTGTTTCTAAAACAGCAGAAAAAGAAGCACAAACTGCACACTTAAGAAACACAGTCATTTCTATTGACAATAAGAATTTTGATTACAGAATTTTAAAGCATTATACTGAACTGGAGTTAAGAAATATGCCTTCTGTAAAACTCAATCAGATACATTTTATTTACACACAATCTTATCATGTTTTAGATTTGGCGAATTGTCCGAATCTAAGAGAATCTGACATTGATGTGGCTAAAATTGAAGTTTTCAGAAAAGAAAACAGCTCAACTACTGTATTATATGGCACTGACTGCAAAGTTAGTGTGCAATTAATATCACGAAATGAAATGCAGCAATTACTGGATGTTCTAAATAATACTACTAAATAAATAAAAATATAACTATGAAAATTAAGATATTACTTTTAGCAGCATTTATTTCATTTTTTATTGGTAGTTCCTTTAGTCAGAATTACCAATTTAACTCTTTAGGTAACGGTTCCACCACTACAACCTGCAAAGGTACTTTTACAGCATCGGGTGCCTATCAGGCTAGCGGTGCTTATACAAATAATGCTAACAAAACAGTTACATTTTGTTCAGGAACACCAGGTGTACCTATCAGAATAAGCTTTATTAACTGGAGTTTAGAATCAGGATTCGATTTTCTGCGAGTTTATGACGGCACCGGTACAGGCGGTACATTACTTGGAACAATTAACGGAGTCAATGATATTTTTACTATTGGTGCAACTTTTTTTACGTCTACAGGAACCTGTTTGACTGTTCAGCTTATAAGCGATGGTTCTGTTACAGGTTTCTGGAATGCCATTATTGGCTGCCAGCCCCAAAACTGTGGTACAAATTTACCGGCTAATGATTTTTGTGGCAGTGCACCGCAAATCTGTGATTTGAACGGATATTGTGGCAACACGAGTGGTTGGTACACTAGAGATAACGGTCAAATAGATAATGCTGTCGGTAACGGACAGTTTTGCGGTTCTATAGAAAATAATTCCTGGTTAACATTTGTTGCATCTGCAGCAACAGCTACTTTGAATATTAATTCATTTAACTGTGCTGTTACAACTACTGGTATTCAAGCAAGAGTTTATGAAACCAATAATTGTTCAAATTTCACTATAAAATCCAATTGCGTCAGTCAGGGTGGCGCTGGAAACGGTGGTGCTTCAGGTGCATTTACATTAACTGCTACAGGTTTAACCGTCGGCACCAGATATTATGTTATGATTGATGGTTTTGCCGGTAATATTTGTGATTACACAGTTACAGCGAATACCGGTGTGCAGGTGCTTTCATTTTCATCGACCGCTTCTGCTAACCAAATATGTGAAGGTGGAACTGCTAGTATTAGTATAAATGGTGCTATTACCGGGTCAACTTATAGCTGGACTGCATCTCCTCCGGGAAGTATTACCGGACCAACCAACGGATCAACTATAAATGTCAATCCAAATGTTACAACTGTTTATTCTGTTGTCGTTACACAACCAAACGGATGTTTAGAACAAACGGAAAGCTTTACATTAACAGTAAATCCAAAAAAAACCACAACCATAGACAGAATTATTTGTTCCGGACAGAGTGTGAATATTTGTGGCACTAACTACAATACGCCTGGAACATTCGTTAAAGTTTGCACCACTTCCAAAGGTTGTGATTCAACAGTAACTTTAAATCTAACTGTGCAGTCCGCAATTACCACAAATCTTCCGGATAGAATATTTTGTCAGGGAGCATCTACAACTTTTAATGGAAATACGATAACAACCTCAGGTACCTACAGAGATACATTATTAACATTAGCAGGTTGTGATAGTTTTTTAGTATTAAATGTGATAGTAAATCCGGTAAGAACCACACCAATCAGCAGATCTATCTGTCAGGGACAGTCGACTACATTTAACGGACAAACTATAACTCAAGCCGGTACTTTCAGAGATACTCTATCAACTTCGGCTGGTTGTGATAGCTTTATTGTCTTAACGGTTACGCTAAATCCTACACCGACCACACCGATTAGCAGATCTATCTGTCAGGGACAGTCGACTACATTTAACGGTCAAACTATAACTCAAGCCGGTACTTTCAGAGATACTCTATCAACTTCGGCTGGTTGTGATAGCTTTATTGTCTTAACGGTTACGCTAAATCCTACACCTACCACACCGATCAGCAGATCTATCTGTCAGGGACAGTCGACTACATTCAACGGACAAACTATAACTCAAGCCGGTACTTTCAGAGATACACTCTCAACTTCGGCTGGTTGTGATAGCTTTATTGTCTTAACGGTTACGCTAAATCCTACACCTACCACACCGATTAGCAGATCTATCTGTCAGGGACAGTCGACTACATTTAACGGTCAAACTATAACTCAAGCCGGGATATACAGAGATACACTTAGCACCTCTTTGGGTTGTGACAGTTTTATTGTTTTGACTTTAACAACAAGGCCAACACCAACAACAAATATCAGTCAACAACTTTGTAATGGTCAATCTATTGTATTTAATGGTCAAACTATAACATTAGCAGGAACCTATATAGATACACTTAGCACAACATTAAGTTGCGATAGTTTTATTGTACTTACCGTAACAGTAGTACCTTTTAAAACAACTCCTATAACTCAATCTTTATGCGTTGGTCAGTCAACTACATTTAACGGTCAAACCATTACCCAAGGAGGAATCTATAGAGATACACTTCTTACATCCTTAGGTTGTGATAGTTTTATTGTATTAACGGTAATTATTAATCCTACACCAACCACACCAATCAGTAGATCTATCTGTCAGGGACAGTCGACTACATTCAACGGACAAACTATAACTCAAGCCGGTACTTTCAGAGATACTCTCTCAACTTCGGCTGGTTGTGATAGCTTTATTGTCTTAACGGTTACACTAAATCCTACACCAACCACACCAATCAGCAGATCTATCTGTCAGGGACAGTCGACAACATTCAACGGTCAAACTATAATTCAAGCCGGTACTTTCAGAGATACTCTCTCAACTTCGGCTGGTTGCGATAGCTTTATCGTCTTAACGGTAACACTAAATCCTACACCAACCACACCAATCAGCAGATCTATCTGTCAGGGACAGTCGACTACATTCAACGGACAAACTATAACTCAAGCCGGTACTTTCAGAGATACACTCTCAACTTCGGTTGGTTGTGATAGCTTTATTGTCTTAACGGTAACGTTAAATCCTGTAAAAACATCGTCGATAACTCAACAAATTTGTCAGGGTTCATCTATTGTGTTTAACGGTCAAACAATTACACAGGCAGGAGTTTACAGAGATACTCTATCCACCTCTTTAGGCTGTGATAGTTTTATTGTATTAACAATTTCTGTAAATAATGTATTAATAACCAATCAAACTCAAACGGTTTGTCAAGGTCAGAGTATTGTCTTCAACGGACAGACAATTTCTCAGGCGGGCACTTACAGAGACACATTTACAACAGTACAAGGCTGTGATAGCTTTGTCGTTTTAACACTAAATGTAAATCCTACTAAAATTACAAATCTGACACGAGTAATATGTCAGGGTGCTAGTGTGACAATTGGCAATAGCGTATTTACCACTACAGGAAATTTCAGTGTTGTTTTATCCAGTAGTTTAAATTGTGATTCCACTGTTAATTTAAACCTGACTGTTAATCCCGTTAAAACAACATTATTAAGAGATACCATCTGTGAAGGGGATAGTATTAAAGTAGGCAATCAAAATTTCTTTACGGCCGGAACCTTTGTTGTTTCTTTGCAAACTTCTCAGAATTGCGATTCAGTAGTTACACTTAATTTATTTGTAAATCCTAAGAAGTCATTCAATTTGTCTCAGGTAATTTGTTTAGGTGATTCTGTTACAATCGGCACAAAAGTTTTCAAAACAGAAGGTACTTATGCTATTACCTTACAAACTTCTAAGGGTTGTGATTCTATCATAAATCTAAATTTAACAGTTTTGGATACTAGTATAAATACATTTGTTACTACGATTTGTGACGGTGATTCTGTAACTATAGGAAATCAAACATTTAAAGTTGCTGGTATTTATACTGTAGTATTACAATCTACTTTTGGCTGCGACAGTACAGTTATACTAGACTTAAGAATCAAACCAACACAAACAACTAATTTGACTGATACTATCTGTCAGGGAGAAAGTGTTACTGTAGGTAATCTTTCGTTTTCTACAACCGGTATATTTACAGTTGTGCTACAGACATTCCAATCATGCGATTCAACTGTTATTTTAGATTTAACTGTAAATCCAATATCAAGATCTACTATCTTTGAAATTATCTGTGAAGGCGACAGCATTATTGTTGGCAGTCAAACATTCAATTCAACTGGTAATTATACAATTACATTAGAAAATGCAGCAGGTTGTGATTCTATTATAAGTCTGGATTTAGTTGTAAATCCAATTGCAACAACCAATATAGTTAAATCTATATGCAGAGGTGAAGCAGAGATAATTGGCAATCAGGTATTTACAGAAACAGGGAATTATACTGTTATGTTACAAACATCCTCCAATTGCGACTCCACTGTTAACCTAGATCTTACAGTAGTAGAACCTGTGATTACAGAACTTAACTTTAAGGTATGTCAGGGAGAATCCATCTCTGTTGGTGACAGTATTTATACAACAACAGGAACATATTCTAATACCTTGAATTCGGCAGCAGGATGTGATTCTATCATAAACCTAAACCTGATAGTAGATCCAGCAATTACAACTCCTATTACTACATCTATTTGTGATGGAGATTCTGTAACAATTGGAAATCAAACTTTCAAAGTTGAAGGTGCTTACAGCGTCGTATTACGAAGTGCTGCAGGCTGTGATTCAACAGTGAATTTAAATCTGACCGTTAACAGTGTAACCAGAACCAGCATATCTAGAAGTATTTGCAGTGGCGATAATTTTGTAGTAGGTAACGAAACATTTATCGAAACAGGTGAATATACCATTGTCTTACAAAGTGCTCTTGGCTGTGACTCTACTGTCTTATTAAATTTATTGGTAAACAGTTTACCTAATATTGATGCGGTGGCTGACCAACCAACGGTGAATATCGGCGAACCGGTTCAGTTAAATGTAACGACCAGCGAAACTTTAACCTATAACTGGACACCTGCTGACTTAGTTAGTAATCCGGAGATTCAAAATCCTACTGCTGTCTTGAATGAGTCAACTTGGTTTTACGTTACTGCTACCAATGGTCAAACACAATGCAGGTTTACAGATTCTGTTTTTGTAGAGCTAAATGAATTAAGCTGCAGTAAAGAAAATGTGTTCATTCCAAATGCATTCACACCAAATGGTGATGAAGTCAATGATATCTTTATACCTCGATCTTCAATCCTTAAATCCATGAAATTAGTAGTATTTGACAGATGGGGAAATCAGGTATTTGAAAGCAACGACATTAACGTCGGTTGGGATGGAAACTACAAAGGACAACCTGCACAAGTTGATTCTTATGGTTATTATTTTATAGGTGAGTGCTCACAAGGTGAGAAAATTACCATAAAAGGAAATGTATCCTTGTTGAGATAAAATTATTAAAAAAATAAACTATATTAGCGCATATGAAAAGGTATTTAATTTTAGGCTTATTAATGGCAGCATCAGCTAAGATCATTTTAGCTCAGGATCCGCATTTTAGTCAAATACAATACAATCCTCTTAATTTGAACCCGGCATTTGCAGGTGTTACAGAATACGGAAAGGCCAACAGATTGGCAGGACTTTACAGAGATCAATGGAGAACCTTACCGGTTCCCTACTCTACCACTACGGCATCTTATGACCGCTTACTGAAAAAATTTCAGAAAGGCTGGTTATTAGGCGGTGGTGTTAGTTTCCTGTATGACAGGGCTGGTGACGGAAATCTGAGTATTTTCAATCCAAACCTTACCATGAACATCGGGAAATATTTCAATAAAGAAAAACAATTATTGACGATAGGTATCACTGCCGGTATGACCGTAAAATCTCTGGATGTACTTGGATTGCAATTTGATAACCAATACAATGGTTCTACATTTGACCCGAGTTTACCAACCGGCGAAACATTCTCTAACAATAATGTATCGTACGCAAACTTTACACTCGGTTTAAATTTCAGAACAAAAATTAAGGAAAAAACTACGCTCGATATTGGTGGTACTACCTCTAATTTACACCAGCCAAATCAAAATTTCCTGTTCTTTACGTCGTCTAAATTACCATCCAGACACTCTGCTTATGCAAAAGCAAAAGTGGGTATAAAAGACAATTGGAATGTTCAACCAGGTGTGTTCTTCCAGAATCAGAAAAAAGCAAATCAAGTCTTGATTAATGCCATTGCAGAAGTACGTTTCAGCGAGAAAAAAGATTTCGGTCTTGGTTTTGGTGCTGGCTACCGTGCCATCGACAATGATGCAGCTATCGCTTATTTATCATTCTTGTACAAAACATTACGTGTCGGTGCAGCTTATGATTTTAATGTTTCAGGATTACGCGAAGCATCCAGAGCACAAGGTGCATTCGAATTAGTATTAAACTATGAGTTCGGCGAAGTCAAAACAAAACAATGTCCTAAATGTCCGGTGTATGTTCCTGCAAACGTGGAAACGCTGGTTAGAATCAAATACGAAGATTCTCTGAACAATATTGTAGATACTGTTTTAAATCAGATTATTCCTGCGGATACCGTTCCTCGTCAATACATTGATTCTATAGAATTAATTTTAAAACCTATCGTTTTAAAAACAGAAAATTCAACAATTACTATTATCAGAACAACAGAGAAAATCATGTCTATGCTTCCTATCGAGTTGTATTTTGATAATGATATTCCAAAAACGAACAGCGATGCTAACTATGGAGAATTATATGACTCTTACAAAGTTAAAGCTTCTGAGTTCACTGCTAAATCTAAAGAAAGCCAGGAAAGCGTAACGTCCTTCTTTACTCAGATTGATAAAAACTACAACAGAATAGATGATGTCGTAAGAGAATTATCCAGTCTGGTAGATAGTGGTTATGTTATAACGTTAGAATTCAGAGGTTATACTTCACCATTGGCTTCTGAACAGTACAATAAGAAACTTTCTGAACGTCGAATCAGCAGTATTATCAAATTAGTAGATTCTCGTTTAGGTGATAACTTTAAAGTACTTGCTAAATCTGCATTAGCTATACCGTTTGGTGAATCTATGTCACCGAAAGAAATCAGTGACAGCGGCAAAGACAGAGCAAAATCTGTTTACAGCATCGAAGCCTCAAAACAACGTAAAGTAGAAATCGTAGGAATCAGAATTGAGAAACCTTAACTTTTCACTTCTATAAAAAAAGCCTCGCAAAATTTTGCGAGGCTTTTTTATTTATTTAAATGTCTCGTCCTGAAATAGCGATACACAAAAAACATCGTTATGGAATGAAACAGCAATTATTTAAAGCGCACACAAAGAGATTATAGTATATCTCTTAAATTACAGATTGTTAAAGAGATTGAACGAGGCAAACTATCCATTAGTCAAGCAAGAAAGAATTATGGAATTCAAAGTCGTTCTACAGTAGTAAATTGGCTAAGGAAATATGGTAACTTTGATTGGGAAAATCAAACACCATCGCATATGCCAAAGACACCAGAACAGCGCATTATGGAACTGGAAGCCAAAGTCAGGCTTCTGGAAAAGCAAAAGACATTTTTAGAACAACAAGCCTTTGTCTCGGATAAGAAAGCTATCTTATTTGATATGATGATTAACCTTGCAGAGAAAGAATATCAGATTGATATAAGAAAAAACTCGCCACTCGAACAATCGACCAGTTCAGCGCAACACAACAACAAACGATAAGTTTTAGCTGTGATTTGTTCGGGATAAACAGGCAGGTTTATTACAGAAGCATAAGAAGGAGAAATTGTAAACAAAGTAAAGCCACGACAATTGTTGATATGGTTAAAGAGCTTAGAATACAGATGCCTAGGCTAGGAACAAGAAAATTATACTATCTATTGTCCGACAAGATTAAATGCTATGAAAGCAGGACGAGATAAGTTCTTTGATATACTCAGAGCCAATCATTTATTGATACAACCTAAACGTAGCTATCATGTAACCACCAACTCTCACCATCGCTTTAGAAAGCATAGTAATTTGATACTTGATTTAGAGATAAACAGACCAGAACAAGTTTGGGTATCAGATATCACTTACAATGGAAAAAGGGACAAACCTTGTTATCTAAGCATTGTTACCGATGCTTATTCTAAACAGATAATGGGTTTTTATGTAGCCAACAACCTGAATACGGAAAGTAGTTTAAAAGCATTGAATATGGCTATCAGACAACGTAAAAATAAACAGCTGCCTCTTATCCATCATTCTGACAGAGGATTACAGTATTGTGCAGACGATTACCAAGAGCTATTAACCAAAAACAAGATTCAATGCAGTATGACACAAAACTCAGATCCATATGAAAATGCGGTAGCAGAGCGCATTAATGGCATTCTTAAGCAAGAATTTATGATTGATAAATATCATCAAGACTAATCAATAATGAAAGAAGTAGTCCGTAATGCAATAATTATTTACAATCAAAAAAAACCACATTATTCAAATCACATGTTAACACCTGTATTAATGCATCTACAAAATAAAATAGCTATGAAAACGTATAAAACAAAAAACAGAAGAAAAGATAGCCTTTCTTCTGTTTAAATTGTATTTTTAATTTTATTAATCTTGTATCACTTTTTCAGGACGACACAAAAAAATTGGAGAAATTACGGCTATGTAGTATCTTACAAAATTATTTTTCAGAACTATGGAAGCAACCACAACAGAAGAAAACATTGATTTACATCCTCAGGATGAAGATGCCAACAGAGTATTTGAGCAGTATATTGAACGCAAACCGAGTTCTTTATTTGTTCGGTTTTTAATTACGATCAGGCACTTAACAGGATTACTACTGGGCGGTGGGTACGCCTATCTGCGCCACAGAAGTGCCTCAAAAGAAAAATTCAGTATTACTAAAGATATTTTTCTCAGACTTTTTTTATGGCTTCACTGGCCGCTTCTGAAAAAGAAATTAATCAAACAGCCTTTTTCCGTTCAGTTGAGAAGAAGACTTGAAATGTTAGGAGCTACTTATATTAAACTGGGACAAATCATGAGTTTGCGCGAAGATATGCTGCCAAAAGACATTACAGATGAACTCAAAAAATTATTAGATACACTGCCTGCCATCAGTTACGACCGTTTTGCCGAATTGGTTGAAGAACAAATCGGGCAACCCATTCATAGAGTATTTACCGAAGTAAAACAAAATCCGCTTGGCTCCGCTTCTATTGCACAAACACATCGCGCCACATTAAGAACCGGCGAAGAAGTAGTATTAAAACTAATCAAACCCGGCACACGCGAACTGATACAAACAGACAGCCGTATCATAAAAGTAATGGGCAGTTTTCTGGAATTATTTATTCCTCAATTGCAGCCCAAAAACATGTTTACCGAGTTTTGTGATTACACCAACCGCGAAGTAGATTTCCGCCTGGAAGCAGACAACGCAGAAGAGTTTTCCATGAACTTTATCAAACATCCTGAAATTCACTTTCCAAAAATTTATCGTGAATATTCAACCAGCGATTTGATTTGTATGCAATTTATCCGCGGCATTAAACCGGACGAGCGAGCCTATGAACGCTACAACGAAGAAGACCGTGCTAAAATTGTAGATTACGGTGCCTATGCCATCATACAAATGTTGTATCACGATGGATTTTTCCACGCAGATTTGCATCCGGGAAATTTGATGATTATGGACGGCCTTAATGGTCCGCAGGTAGGTTTTATTGACCTAGGAATGGTAGGACGCTTTGAAGAAAATACCAGGAAAACCATGCTTTATTATTTCAACAGTTTGGTGACCGGAGACCCGGCTGGTGCTGCTCGCTATCTGACATTGCTGGCACGAAAAGGTAAAGGTACAGATGTGGAAGGCTTCAGAAGAGAATTTATATCGGTAGGTAACAAATGGCTGAAATCGCCAAATTTCAAAGACTTCTCGCTGGCCAAATTGATCTTAGAATCAGTGGCATTAGGTTCAAAATATCGCATGTATTATCCCTTAGAACTCGTGTTAATGGTAAAAGCGATTATAACGTATGAAGGCGTTGGCAACGTAATTATGCCTGGCTTTGACATCCAAAAAGTAAGTAAAAAACATATTCGCAGAATGCTGTTGGGCGAAGTAAATCCACTGGATTTATTGAAAACACAGTTACAAAGCGCTCCTGAATTTATGGATATTATTACGCGCTCGCCTTTGGTATTATCGGAAGCATTCAAACGGTTTGAGAATGAACTGGTTGAAAAGAAAAAACCATTAGGTCACGGCATTCAAAATACTATTTTTGGTGGCTGTTGTATAATTGGTGGTTCTATACTGGCAGCTGCAGGATTAGAATGGTTTATTTTTACACCTTTATTAGTATTAGGATTTATTATGGCATTGCGTTCCTAAGCCACCTTTTGCTGGTAGAAAAATATTTTATATTTGGTGCTGAAGCTGAACGATTAAGTAAAAAATTATCCGTTACTCGTATAAATAAATGGTTGGTGTGATGCCAGCCATTTTTTTTATACGATGCGGAGCGACCGAGAGAAGATGCGGAACGACCGAGAGACGACGCGGAACGACCGAGAGAAGATGCGGAACGACCTAATATACTTATTTACAAACATTTATAAAAATAATTCTAATTTCCTCTACTTCTGCATAAGTATATAAGGATGTGGCAGACTGTATGCTAAGCCTTTTTTACAATTATGTGTTTATACCGTTTACTCAATAAAATGACCGTTTAGTAGTTGTTTATTTTTGTTAATGCTTGTGATACTGACTGATCTCCTTACGGTGATAACTGATTTTGATGGTATTACCCCGCCCTTGATTTTTCATAGAAATGGAGGGCGGGGCTTTAGTCAACTTTCCGCCAGCACCCTGTCGAACGCTTTAGTGGCTGCATACACACACACTTAAAAATCCGCTGCCCTGAAAACCTGCTAAAGACGCCATTAAAATAACGGCACCTTTTCCTTTATCTAACATCTCTGAACCGAAAAACTGCAATAAGTTCATCGGTGTAATCATATTGACCTGTGCAATCCGGTTATGATGTTCTATGCTGTTCTTTTCAAACGGACCGATATACGAAAGAGCTGCATTATACACTAGTAAATTAATTTCTTTGCCTTGCAGTTCGTCGTACAATTCCTGTGCAGCATTCATTGCAGCCAGATCACAGCAGATACAGTCTGCTTTAATCCCGTATTTTCCTATAAGCGTGGCGGCGAATTGTTCCAGCGGTTCTTTGCGTCTTGCCACCAGAATCAAATCCAACCCTTCTTTTGCTAAATACTCTGAAAAAGCCGCACCGATTCCTTCCGAAGCACCGGCAACTAAAGCCAGAGAACCGTATTGTTGTTTTAAAGACATCATTCTGTATTTTTCAGATAATAATTATTTAGCTTTTCTTCGCTCCTGTTTTTCCTTCACCACAATGCGGGTACTCGCTTCTTCAATTTTGTATTTCTTACCTTTCATCTTCTCGTCTTTGATATTAGTAAGAACAGACTTTAGTTTGCTTGCACGTACAGCCACAAACGACGAAAAATCTTTCACTTCTATCAAACCGATATCCTCTTTTTCCAGCTTGCCTTTTTGTGCCAGAAAGCCGACGATATCCACTTTGTTGAGCTTATTCTTCTTGCCGCCATTGATGTATAACGTTGAAAAGACAGGAAGTGCCGGCAATGGAAGATTTTCAGGCACTTCCATCACGTCAATGGTTTCTTCAACATACGCAGGACGCTTTTCATCTTTATGTAAAATGAGATACGCCGTGCCGAAAGCATGCATGCGTGCCGTTCTTCCGTTGCGGTGAATAAACTCATCTTCCGTTGCCGATGGATGATAATGTATCACGTGTTTCATCTCCGGAATATCGAGCCCGCGAGCCGCTAAATCTGTCGTAATTAAATAATGGATGCTGCCGTTTCTGAATTGAATCAGCGAACGTTCCCGATCATCCTGATCCATACCGCCGTGATAGAAAGTCGCCACAATACCACGTTCTTTAAGTAATTCGCAGGTACGCTCCACAGCTTCCCTGTGATTACAGAAAATCAAGGCAGACTCAGAATTCAGCGAACGTAACAAATTAAACAAGGTGTCTATTTTGTCTTTATCTTCCGAGATAATCAGCTTTAAGGTCAGTCCTTCTTTCACTTCATCTTCCGGCAAAAAATTCAATACCATAGGATGATTGGCACCGGCAAATTTCGGTATCTCTATGCTGGACGTGGCAGAAACCAACACCCGCTTTTTCAGTTTTCCCAGACAACGGATGATGAACGACATCTGCTCCTGAAAACCTAAATCCAGCGATTTATCAAACTCATCTAAAATTAAATATTCCACGTCATTAAAATCAAATGATTTGCGTTGTATATGGTCCATGATTCTGCCGGGCGTACCAATCAGTACAGCCGGTGGAGTGCTCAGGTTTTGTATTTCCACCTGTTTGGAGTGTCCGCCGTAACACACATTCACCTTGTAGCCGGTCGACATTTTCTTCCACACCTGTTCAATCTGTAAGGCTAACTCGCGCGATGGTGTCAAGATTAAACATTGCACTGTCGTTTTTTCAGGTTGCAGTAATTGCAAAACAGGCAGCAAAAACGCCAGTGTTTTGCCGGAGCCTGTTGGCGAAAGCAACAATACATTTTTATCTTCGGCAATAGCCTTGTGTGCTGCCAGCTGCATTTCATTTAATTTCTCAATACCTAACTTCTCCAATATCGGTGACAATGATGCTTTGTTTTCCATTGCATAAAGGTAAGTACAAATACTAACAAAAGATTTTACACGATTATTTTCTTTGTGTATAATTTATTTTTGATAGTTGGCATTCACAAAAAACAATCTCTTATTTTAGTAAAAAATACTACGTCATTTGCTTTGCGCACTTCCGATGCTTCGGAAGTGCCTTTGCTTGAAAAAATAATAATTATGAGAATTGAAACCGATATAAAGTTAGATTATAAAGATGTGTTGTTTCGTCCAAAACGCTCTGTGTTACATTCCAGAGAAGAAGTTGACTTAACCAGAAAATTCACGTTTAAGAATTCGCAACAAGTTTGGGAAGGTGTGCCGATTATGGCATCAAATATGGATACGGTGGGCACGGTGGAAATGGCAAAAGCACTCGCACACCATAAAATCATCACCTGCCTGCATAAGTTTTATCCTATCGATTTATTGTTGCCATTGTTTGAAACGGCAGCAGCAGATTTTACGGCGGTTAGTTGCGGCATTAAAGATGACGATATCAACTACCTGGCTAAGGTGCATGCAGCCATACCGAAATTTAAATTTATTTGTCTGGATGTGGCTAATGGCTATACGCAACGCTTTGCTTCCGTGGTGGCAAAATTAAGAGACATTTATCCTGATAAAGTAATTATTGCCGGTAATGTAGTTACCGGAGAAATGGTGGAAGAGTTGATTTTGCGCGGTGCGGATATTGTTAAAGTAGGCATTGGGTCCGGTTCGGTGTGTACCACTCGTATTCAAACAGGTGTAGGTTATCCGCAATTATCTGCGGTCATTGAATGCAGCGATGCGGCGCATGGTGTAGGCGGACAAATCATTGCAGATGGCGGTTGCGTGGTACCAGGCGATGTGGCAAAAGCCTTTGGCGGTGGTGCTGATTTCGTGATGCTGGGCGGCATGCTTGCCGGTCATGAACAATCGGATGGTGAATTACAAAATATTAATGGTGAACAATACAAAGTATTCTACGGCATGAGCTCTGAAACGGCGATGAATAAATATTATGGTGAAGTGGCTGGTTATCGCTCTTCTGAAGGAAAAACAGTTTCAGTAAAATACCGAGGCGATGTCAACAACACCATTAAAAGTATCTTAGGCGGCATTCGTTCTACTTGTACTTATATCGGCGCACGTACGTTGAAAGATGTTTCAAAATGCACTACATTTATCCGCGTGTCACAGCAATCGAATGAAGTGTTCGGAAAAAATTCGTAAAAAACAAAAAAAACGGAATGTCATGCTGAACTTTTTTCAGCATCTATTTTAAACAACATCCATTTGCACTTCAAACAAAAAGTATATCAACACTATCTTACTGCATTGAATGAAAAAATCAATGGGTTACAACAAACATTGAACGAACTCAGTGATAGTGCTAAAAACGAAACAAAAAGTACCGCAGGCGACAAACACGAAACGGCTTTAGCCATGTTGCAGATTGAGCAGGAAAACACAAGAATAAAATTCAGGGAAGCCACAGAACAAAAAGCTCAATTAGAAAGTATAAATATTGAATTATCTTCTTTACAAATAATCAAAGGCAGCTTGATAAAAACGAATGAAGCTTATTTCTTCCTTTGTGTTGCTTTAGGAAAATGTACTATTGAAAATATTCAAGTAATTGCTATTTCGCCGCAATCACCTTTGGGTGCAAAATTAATTGGGTTAAAAGAAAAAGATACGGTTCAAATAAACGACATCCTGTATATTGTTGAGAAAATTCTTTGATTTGCCTGACTTATTCTCAACAGTCTTCGCTCAATTGTCCACACATACAATTTCTTAAAACAAAAATAGATTTGAACTGTCGTATATTTAGGCACTTTAATATTTACCCCAATGCAAAACGAATTTCAAGCCCGACACATCGGTCCAAGAGCAACAGATTTATCTTCCATGTTACAGACCATCGGAGTTAATTCATTAGATCAGTTAATTGAAGAAACCGTCCCGGCGAACATTCGGTTAAAACATGAATTAAATATTGGCGCTCCGCAAACAGAATATCAATACTTGCAGCTTCTGAAAGAAAAGGCAGCAAAAAATAAAGTTTGTAAAAACTATATAGGTTTGGGATATTACGGCACCATTACACCAGGTGTGATACAGCGAAATATCTTTGAAAATGCGGGTTGGTACACGCAGTATACACCCTACCAGGCAGAAATTGCTCAAGGCAGACTGGAAGCTTTGCTGAATTATCAAACGATGATCAGCGACCTGACTGGCATGCCTATTGCCAACGCTTCTTTGTTAGACGAAGGAACAGCAGTAGCAGAAGCCATGCATGTATTTTATGAACTAAGAAATAAATCCAAAAACAAGTCACAGGCACATAAAATCTTTATCGATAAAAACACCTTCCCTCAAACGATTGATGTGGTAAAAGGCCGTGCATTGCCTTTAGGCATTGAAGTAGTAGTGGATGATTATAAAACTTTTTCACCCATTGAAGAATATTTTGCCATTGTGTTACAATATCCAAAT
>JBIKPT010000201.1:0-4675 GCA_044357355.1 Chitinophagales bacterium | reverse complement strand
TGTACATGACCACTATAACACTGGCATCCGTTGGCTTTTCCGAGACCCGACCGCTGGACAACACCGGAAGAGTTTTCACCATTGTTCTTATTTTAGCCAACCTTGGAATTCTCACCTATGTAATAACGAAGATTTCGAGATTTCTTTTTGATGGTGAATTCATAAAGCTTTATAAAAAACTTATTATGGAAAATAAAATTGCACAACTGGAAAACCACGTTATCGTTTGTGGCTTCGGTCAGAATGGAACGGAAGCAGTAAGAGAATTAAGAAAAAGCAAATTGCAATTTGTTGTTATTGACAAAAACGAACCTAAATACATCCACGACTTACCTTTTCTTATAATTGATGATGCGACACAGGATGAAGTTTTACTGAGAGCAGGAATCAATAAAGCAAAAGCAATCCTGGTGACATTGCCAAACGATGCTGAAAATATGTATGTGGTACTTACCGCAAAAGAACTGAATCCAAACGTGACTATCATCAGTCGCGCATCAAAAGATATTTCTGTAAAAAAACTGAAGTCTGCCGGTGCACATAATGTGATTATGCCGGATAAACTTGGAGGCGTTCATATGGCAAGCCTTGTTTTGTTTCCGGATGTCAAAGAGTTTATTGATGTCATGAGCACTTATCAAAACAACGGAACAAAAATTACGGAACTTATTCCTACCAAATCACAAAGCCTGCAAGAGCTGAATTCCTGGCAAATTTGCGGTGCAACTGTTCTTGGAATAAAACAGCAAAATGGTGAATATATCGTCAATCCATTATGCAGTTATCAAATAGAACTTTCAGACAGAATTATTGCTATGGGCAAGAAAGAACAAATCAATAACCTGAAAAAAATTGTCTAATATCATTTTTAATCTCAATTATACAGCATAAATTTAAGACATGTTGCTGCCGTTAGAATATCACTTTCCGGACAATACCGTTTCTGCGAAGCGGCTGGATAAATTATTGGCAACCGGTTATTTCAGAACCGGCAACTATTTGATGCGCACACGTGTACTTTATTTTAATGATGAAATTCTGAACACACTGCATATTCGCATTCTATTGCAGCAACATCAGTTTTCAAAAAGTCTGCAAAAAATCCTGCGCAAAAACAACGAGAAATTCACGTATACAATTCAACCTTACAATATTACTATTGAAAAAGAAATATTGTATAAAGAACACAGAAAACGGTTTAAAGGCAATGCATCCAACAGCCTTTCCGGATTTATGTACGACAACTACAATAAAAATATTTTCAATACACTTGAAATCAATATTTACGATGATGGCAAACTAATCGGATATAGTTTCTTTGATGTTGGCATTACCAGTATGGCAAGTATTATTGGTATTTTCGACCAGCAATATGCAGCTTACAGCCTGGGAATTTACACCATGTTGCTCGAAATGGAATATGCAAAATCCATGCAATTCAAATACTATTATCCGGGTTATGTAGCCTATGAACCGTCACAGTTTAATTACAAACTGCGGCTGGCTGATAGTTTTGAGTTTTACGACTGGTACAGCAAGCGCTGGATTTCATTTGAAAAAAGATACAAGAAAACGAAGGTCAACGATTTCTTTAATAAAAAAATAGAACATGCCAAAAAATGGCTGGATACCTTTAAATTACCCTATAAAGAATTATTTTATCCGTATTTCTACATGGGCAGCATGTATCCGAAATCAGATTGTGTAAAAGGTGTTCATCACCTGCTGATTCAGGATTTTGATATCGAAGGCTTGTATTATATCGTGGAATTTCATCCGGAAAAAATGGCATTGATGCTGTCCGGTGTTACAGTACATAAATATCAGTTCGAAGAATACATCGACTTTTCAGAAACATATGACACAAAAAAATGGAAACGCGTGTTATTATATCTGCATCCAACCATTGTCGTACGCAACGAATATGAATTGTATGCAGGCTATATTTTTCTGCAGGATTTATTTAAACAGCATTTATTGCCACCACCGATTCCTAACACGGAATTCCGCAATCCGAATCTAAACAGGTAACAATTAGAACTATATTTTTCGTATCTTCACTTTATGGATTTGATGCAGATTATTCCGACAGCGCAACGTGTTTTAAAACATTACGACATCACCTTTCTCACTCCGAAAGAATGGGCTACGCTGATTCAGTACGGCTCGCTGAAAACATTCAAAAAAGGAGAAAATTTCATCACCGCAAATCAAATTAATTCTAAAATTGCCTTTATCCTGAAAGGTGGTTTCCGTTTTTTTTACGAAAAAAATGACTACGAAATCACTTGCTTACTCGGCTTTGAAAACAGCCTGATTGGCAGCTTTGAATGTAATATTCTGAAACAACCCTGCACACAAACCATACAGGCAATTGAAGACAGCGAACTGTTTATTATTGATTACAAAGATTTAGAAAAACTGTACGATAAAAGTCCAAAGTTTGAGCGCGTCGGCCGACTGATTCTGGAATATTATATGGCATTTATGCAACAACGCATCACCTCTTACTTGTTAGATACACCGGAAGAACGCTACATGCGTCTGATACGCGAAACGCCGGATTTACTCAATCGGGTTCCGTTGCAATATATTGCTTCGTACATTGGTGTTACACCGGTTTCGCTGAGCAGAATTCGCAAACGTATTTTGAAAAAATAGTTACCTGAAATTTATTCTTGCCTTTCTTTTTTGTACAATTTACACCGGAGCTTTCTCTAAAGATGATATCATCGAAAAGATGGCAGCTGCGGTTTGTCTTTGCGAAAAAGAAGCTGAAAAACAAACAGGTGGCTCACCATACACAACCTGTGTGCTGGAAGAATTAAAACCACATAAAAAATACATCAAGAAATTAATAAAGCAGATTGTTCGACATGACAATAAAGGTGAAGACCTGGATGCATTAGATGCATTTAATGAAAAATTTGAAAATGCACTTAACAAAAACTATCCTGAATTTGCACTTGATTTCTCGGATATTTTTAATGATCTGCTTAAATAAAAAAAGCGAAGTCATCGCTTCGCCTTCTAATTCCTTTCAATTTTTATTTATAATACTGCGCTTTCGTGTATTTTTTCGGAACGTATTTCCTGTTGATTAACGGCTCTCTGTTTCTGTTTAAGAAAGATTCACCTGCTTGTCTGTCGCGGTTGATTAATGGCTCTGTGCGCACATTCACCAGTTTTTTATTAGGATCAAAATTCGGATTGATTTGTTTGGAAGCTGTGTTTGTTGTTTTTGCAACCGGATTTCCTGCGTGTGCAAAGTTTGCAGTTGTAATCATTAAAGTAAGGATAACTGCTGCTGTTCTGATGATGTTCGTTGTGTTTTTCATTTTTTTTAATTTTTAGTGTTATTTGATGATGTAAAGTTATGCCGGAACAGCTCCGCACACGTCAGGGAATCACACGATAAATAAAATTCAGGGTTTTCCTTAGGTAGGATTTTTGCGCAAAGGCGCTAAGAATACGATGTCAATTCGAGTCAGCGAGAAATATTGTTATAATAATTATTCTTGTGAATTAATTACCAAAGCGGCTTAATTAAATCTATAATTTTTCTGTTTTCCGGCACAGTTTTCACAACAGGTTCAAAAGGTTCTTTCAAAATAGTACACTGACTGAAATCGCCTAAGTAGTGTATAATATAGTGTTGTTCTTTAAAGACTCTGGCTCTTCTGGATGAGAGTGAGAAATCTGTCTTGCCGTTTATTTTAATTTCTACAGGTTGATGTTCTTTTATTGTACACAATTTAAAATTCTCTCTTTCCGGTGTGCCCACTTCAAAATAATCGAATTTCAAATGCAGTTCCGGCTCGTCCATCATTTTTAATTCGAAAATACCCAGTTGATTTGGCCTTGTCGTTCTGAAACAATAATTGGAATCTTTAGTGCGTGAGAAATTATGAGATTGAATGGAATTATCATCTTCCAGAATAACAACATCACAATGAGCAAAATCAGGATGCAGTAAAATCTGTTCCGGCAGATACAGTTGATTGTCCAATACATAACCGGACTTCGACGGAATGGGTTTCCAGGCCATGGCGTCTTTCCTCTGTTCAAAGGATTTGTCTTCTTTCCCGTAAATATTGATATTCCGGAATACCTGAATGAGTTTGACTGGTTTTTTGAAATGGATTTGTTGGGTTTTCAAGGTGTTTCTTTTGTAGTTAAAATTAGCACTAAACTTGCAAATACTAAATAAAACTCAATAAATAAAGTCCTATGTATTGTTTAATCTTATAGAGATGATATTATAACAAGTGAATCAATGCAAAATGCAAACGCCAAAGATGTGATATTATTTTTGAATTTTCTTTATAATTAAAATAAAAAGAAGAGTACCAAATCCATAAGAAATTATTTGTAAAAAAGGAGTCAAAATATTTCTAATATACCAAGGCTCTTCATAAATCCATTTTGATGGCAGCAAATCTCTATTAAATGATATAATAATTGAGACTATTGATTCAAACCACATACTTTAGAAAACAAAGAAAGAAACAAATATAGTTGCGAGAATACTTTTTCTAAAATATTTAAACCAAAAAATCAGCGGTAGAATCAATGTAAATAAAAATAATCCGAAATAGAATTGATAATTCAAGACACCATATGATCTACTTGCAAATACATAGCTTTCATACATATTCCCAGAATACCAAGCTGT
>JBIKPT010000050.1:0-16220 GCA_044357355.1 Chitinophagales bacterium | reverse complement strand
ATTGTTAGCCGTTTTATTATTGCTGTCAGTTATAAATTACAGTCGCATATCTGCAAACAGCACCATCAGAACAATTGAATTTATTTCTGTACTGGCAATTGGTATTTTAACCGGATTATTGCTGCGGGAATTTTTTGAAAATAATGTGAATAAAAAGGCGAAGTTTATTATTTTTGAACATGAACCGACTGCAGTATTTTTTAGTCATTATATTTGTTTTGTTAGCTCCAAATAATGTAAATGCTCAGTTCTCAAAGTCTGTAGACGATTTTGAAATACAGCACAAAGAATGTTTGCACATAAAACCGGATTCATCCGGTTGTTCCAGAATATATTTGGCGCAATTAGACAGTATTTTACCGGTTGTATTGGAATCACTCAAAGCCCAGTTTTTTTCTGATGAAAAAACGGCACTTATTCAGGAGCAGCTTGGTTGGGGAAAAAAGAAAGCAGATTTCTTTAAAGTGCAGGACGAAACGTTTAAATATAATCTTCAGGAAGGCATCTGGAAGAAAGACATGATACGGATTACCTACCAGCAGAAAGCAGATTTTATATTAAAAAGAATAAAAGCTCTGCTTAAACGTTTGAAGGAATAAAAAAGTATTCAGTTCTCTTTGATTATTTAATTTATAAGCAATTTTTTCAAGCTTATTAATGGTGTATATCTTTCACATTACATAAAAGCCAATCCTTCTGTATAAATTCTGCATCTTCAACGTTTTTAGGTTGAACACTCATTACTATCTTTCCTTCTTCTATACCTTTTTTATATATTAATGCAACATCTTGTGGGATTCCAATTCCTGTTAATGCTCCTATAAGTCCACCGGCTAAAATACCGGCAGTAGTACCTGCAATTCCTGCAAAAATAGTGCCTGCTATAACAAATCCAAGTCCTGGAATAGTTAAACTGATTGCCAACGCTAAAGCAGTACCTGCTATTGCACCACCAGTGCCACCTACCGCTGCACCAACTTCTGCATTATTTAAAGATTTATCCGGAATTTCTGTGTTTACAATATTCTTTACAAAATGTCTTTCATGCGTTTCTTCTGTCATTAACAGGTTGATATTATCGCTTGTGTATCCGAGTTCAATTAAGTGCTGGTAAGCATTCTCTGCACCGATATAATCAAACATACCTGTAACCAGTTTGTTTCCTGTTGATGTCTCCATGTTTAGTTGTTTAGCTATTTATTATTTAAAAGACTAAAACAAAAGTGGATGTTTCAAAATCAATTCATTTTTGAAATTGAAATCCATCATTCACTTTATGCTCTGTGCAAAGTTGATTGTTATTTGCAGGAAATAGTTTCACTAATTTGTATTAATGATATAAAATACCCATGTTGGAGTATAAATAAGGATTGTTAACAGTAAACAGATAGAAAACGACAGAAGTTTTCTAAAGAGGTGAAAATTTTAGCAAACTATCATAAATTAGTTCCAGTTACTTCTCAAAAGCTGCCCGAAAATTTTCTTCTTTCCTAAGTCTTCATGGAAAGCAACCACACCATTGTTCGTGTATGCTTCATTTCCGTTTATAAATACATGCTGCACCACTTTTCCGCTTCGTTTGATTAAACGATAGCTGCCTTCAAATTGTGGATGGTAATCTTCAATAGGATCTGTATTTAAATCGCTTTGCAGACGTGTAGGATCAATAATAATTAAGTCTGCACGTTTTCCTACGGAAATATCACCGGCATCAATACCCAGGAAATCAGCCGGTTCTTTAGTAATTCTGTGAATAGCCGTTTCAATCGGCATAATATCAGGATGTTGAATTGCTTGTTTCAGCAAATGCAATCCGCCGTCATGAAATGCCATATTCAAATTGTGAGCACCGGAATCGTTGAAACCCGGAAAACAATGTTTATTGGACAATAATTCCATACGCACACTTTCTCTGTGGTTAGATGTTTCACATTTCCATCTTATACGAGTGTCATATTCTTCCAGTAAATACATGAAATATTCTACCGGTTCTTTTCCGGCATCCTTCGCAATTTGTTCAAAGTTTTTACCAATATGTGAGGCATCCGGTGAATTAACCACCCACATTTCTTTCAATGCTCGCGGAAATACGGATGCCGATTTATGGTTCCATTCTTTTACAAATTGTTTTCTAAAGGCAGGATCTCTGAACATTGCCTTACGTTCTGCTTCTGAGGATCCGATAGCTTTAATCATAGATGGAAATTCTTCAAACAACGGCGTTACAGGTCCATCACCGTAATTAAGAAAAGGTACGGATAATGTTTGAAATTTCATATTGGCACGCAGTATGTCATTGCCAATAAAACCCAGTAGTTTGAGTAAATTGTATATTTTTTCGTTAGATTTTAAATCCAATGCGGCAACAATGGTTGTTTTCAGCGTTTTCTTAAAAAATCCACCCTGACTTAATCTTAAAATGGTTCCAAACGACGTTTTATCAACTGCATTTGGAGTAATCTGCAATACGCGATTATGTTTACGCAACACATTGGATAAACGTTTGTATTCTGATTTAGCTGCTAATTGTGAAGGCACAGAATAGCCCATAAATTTGGGTGTATAAACGCCGGCCCATCTGTGAAAAGGCAGCATATCAATTGATACACCTAAATATCCAGCTTTAATCGCTTCTTCCACGATGGCTTCCATCTTTTTTAATTCATCTTCGCTGGCATTTTTTTCTGTAAAACTTCTTTCCAAACCCATTACATGCATGCGTAAATTGGAATGACCTAAAAAACTGGCAACATTCGGACCTACCGGAACGGTATCCAGATGCTCATAGTATTCACTGACACTTTTCCATTTAATATTACCTATCATCCAGTGGCTCAAAACTTTTGCAGGAATATTTTCCACACGGGCAAATAAATCAACTATTTCCGTGTCTTTTCCCAATGCAGCAGATAGAGAGCAATTGCCGATAATTACAGTGGTTACACCATGTCTTACCGATTCTTCCAATGCAGGCATTACTTCCAGTTCAGCGTCGTAATGCGCATGAATATCCAATAAGCCGGGCGTAATCCATTTTCCTGCAGCATCAATTTCTTTTGCGCCTTCAATTTCTGGTGCCTTATCTAAAACGGCATCAATTATATTGTTTTTTATTACAACATCTTTTTGAATGCCTTTATTTCCTAAACCATCAAAGTAAATTCCGTTACGGATAATTGTTGTTTGCATTTCAGATTTTATTTTCAATAAAGTTAATTGTTTTTATTTTTTATCCTTGCGATTCTGCATAATTATCTTTAAAATTTACCTTCGTAAATAAATCAGAACAAATGATAGTATTATTTGTATTTCTTTATGGATTTTATAACTTTGAACCAAGATAACAAACATGGGATATTCAGTTAAAGTAATATTAGACGGTAACAACTACGAAATAAACGTAAACGAAGGCGAAACCATTTTAGAAGCGGCAATCAATGCCAATCTCGATCCGCCTTATGCGTGCCGTGTTGCGGCCTGCTGCAGCTGCAAAGCTAAATTACTGGAAGGTAAAGTGGAAATGGACGATGATGAACCATTAACAGAAGAAGAAATCGAAGAAGGCTTTATATTAACCTGTCAGTCGCACCCGAAAACAGAAGGTTGTGTGATTAGTTATGATGAAGGATAAACAAAGATATTTTTTGCCTAGTGTGATTAAGCTGGTAAATTAAATTGGATGAATTTCACCAACATTCAAAATCTTCAATACTCCGTTTAGTTGCTTATTTTCAGAGAAATCAGTTAATATTTTTATCGGTTCTGATGCCGGTTCGTCGCTTAAATCAAACGTGCCGTAATGCATTGGAATAAATGTTTTTCCGTTTAATTCGTGAAAAGCCATTACTGCTTCATCCGGCGAAGTATGTGCCCATTCCATCACAAATTTTGGTTTATAGGCACCAACAGGCATCAGGCAAATATCAAATGTATCAAAATGCTGATTGATTTCTTTAAAGTGATGCGCATAACCGGTATCGCCGGCAAAATAAATAGACGTAGTTTCACTTTTTATAGCAAAACTTCCCCAAAGTGTTTTGTTGTAATCCGTCAGGAAACGCCGGTTCCAGTGTTTAGCTGGCAGAAATGTAATTTCCAGTTGTTCTACTGAATATTGTTGCCACCAGGCAGCTTCATGAATATGTTTACAACCAGTAGCCTTCAGTATATTTGTAAATCCAAGCGGGCAAAGTATTTGCATATCCGGATTCAGGGTGACCAGTTTTTTTAAGGTGGGTATATCCAGATGGTCGCGATGGCCATGAGATAGCAAAATATAATCTATCTTATTGAAATGGCTGATGGAACATGGAAGTGTATGTCTTCGCTTTAGAAATGGCGTCAGGTCATAGAAAACCGGATCGGTTAGTATTCGGATGTTATTCAGATGTATATAAAAAGATGAATGGCCAAGCCATACAATTTTCTCTTCTGTTGATTGTAAAAAAGCAGTATTGTACAGAACCGTTGGTTTGAATGTGTCTGATTTTTTTTGTTTTCGCTGAGGATTTCCCGTTGTTACCCACTTTAACAGATGTTCAACCGGAAGTTTGTCTTTTTGGGTGTCAAATACAAATTCGCCACCTACTAGCAGATTTCCGGAAATATCTTTTCTGATAAACTTCAGCGCAGGATTATATTTTATTTCGTTTTTCATGGCAGCTTTTATTAAAAAAGCCTGTTAGGTATCTAACAGGCTTTTTAAAATTTTGTTTTTAAGTATTATCTGACAGGAGAGAAGTCAACACGTCTGTTAGACTGATGTTGATTTTCGTTTGCCGCATCTTTAATTAACGGATCTGATTTACCCATTGGTAATTTGATGAATCTGTCTTCAGAAATGTTATAATTGTCTTTCAGGAATTTAATAGCAGCATTCACACGGTTTTCAGATAATTTTTGATTAAACTCACTGGAACCTCTAACATCTGAATTACCTTTAACATTTACTTTAATCTCAGGATTAGTAGACATTAAGACACCAATTTTTCTCAATTCTTCACTGGAGCTAGGTGTAATATTTGCTTTGTTAACATCATAATAGATAGACGTTAATTTCCAGATATTTTCATCTACTTTCTGAATTTTCTTAGTTACAGCTTCATCATCGTATGGAACACCTTTTGGTGCTTCTGTAGTTGTTACAGCTTCCGGCAATACATTTTTGCAATCAACTATAGGGAAAGCAGGAGATGAGAAAGGTTCTGCATCTTTAGTATCAGGGCAACCATCTTTATCACTGTCTAACGTTACGCCATGTGCATCAACAGCTAAACCAGCTTCAGTGGTTGGTTCTTTATCTAAGATGTCTAAAATACCATCACCATCTGTATCTTTCAGGTTTACTTCTTTAGGTTTTGGTACATTAGCCATAATAAATGCTAATGGATTCACCCATTCCACATGTTCTTTCTGAGAGCCAATGCGACCGAATTTGTAAGAAAAGTTTACGTTTACATAAGCGTATGCATCACGGTTTATTTTAGATAAAGAGTTTACCGTTCTGTTGCCATCGACTCTTGATTGGAATTGTAAAGCATCCAGTTTATCAGAGTTTGTAAATGTAAAGGTACCTTCGATTCCTATATCAAATGCTTTAGATACTTTAAATTTCATACCCATTCCTAAAGGGAAAACTACTTCTGTAAATTTATTGGTAAAACCTCTCAGGTAGTTATTGTTAGCAATTGGCTTATCATCTTTAACATTGTATATCTGAGATGAAGTACGAATTAAACCAACACCAATTTTTGTATAAAATGCAAATTTTCTCGATTTGATTGGTTTTCCGGTCATCTGAGATTTTATAAATTTATTGTATGAAGTACCTAATCCTAACCAATCAATATAAAAGTTAACTGTAGCCTGATGGAAAACATTCGTTTTAAAATAAACCGGACCATCTGCTTCCGTTCTTTCAGGAAATAATTGTTTCCAGTATTGTCTTTCTTCGGCAAATCCTCCACGCTCAACAGTTCTTCCCAGTATTTTACCTAATGTATAGTCAACATTTAAACCAAATGCACTGTTAAACATTTTAGTTAAACCTAATCCGGCTCCCCATTGTAACTCGCTTGGTTTCTTAGTCTGGCGAGACCAGTCGTAACTTCTGATATCCGTAAAAGGAGCAGTTGTTCCAAAGTGAATGTTTAAACTCCAGTCTTTTAAGAATTTCTTGGGATCAACATTGTAATACTTTTTTGCAGCTTTAGCGTCCATGCTTGCATCTGCGGAATTCGCAGCTACATCTACACTGGAGTTTTTCTTAACTTTCTGTGCTAATGCACTCGTAGCCATTGTAAAACAGATGGCGGAAAGTAATAAATAGTTCAATTTGGTCTTCATTTGGTATATTTTGTCATAAAAATAGTCAATGTTTGTTAAAATTCAAAAAAAACATTTAAGAATTAATGATTTATTCAACATAGTCTAAGTCTTTGCTAAAAGTATCTTTCAATGTCAGTAATGCAATAAAGGCCAATGCAAAGACGATAACGCCAACATATAAGTTGGAATTTATGTAGGAATTACCACCATTTTTAAATCCGTCTGCAATAATATTCACTAATGGTACAGCGCCTCGAACAAAATTTGGAACAGAAGTCGTTACGGTTGCACGCAGGTTGGTGCCAAATTGTTCAGAAGCAGTGATATTGAAAACAGCCCAATAGCCAGCCGTAAAACCAATAATGGTGCAGGCAATATAGAAGTTGGTGATATTTTGCTTGCCTATTGTCAGGTAAAACACAACGGATAGTATGGAGAGTATCAAAAATAAGAGAATTGCTTTTCGTCTGCTTTTTAAATACTGACTGAGTAGGCCACTGCTGATATCACCAAAACATAATCCTATATAATTAAACATAATTGCTTTTGCCGGAACAGGAATTTCTGACATATTCATGGCTTGTCCCATTTCTTTGGAAAAAAAGACGAAGCTGCTGATAAGGTACCAGATAGGAATGCCAACTAAAATGACACTAAAGTATTTGGTAAAGGTCGGCATGTCGCGGAAGAGCATCAATATATTTCCTCTGGATACATTTTCTTTTTGTGTAATTTGTTTGAACATGCCGGATTCTGCGACTCCTATGCGCATGAATAATAACAGAATTCCCATGCCGCCGCCAATATAATAGTTTACACGCCAGTCAAATTTGTGAGCAAATCCACTTGCTACCACAGCACCAATAACACCAACACTCGCAATAATAGTGGTTCCGTAACCACGTTTTTCTTTACTCATACTTTCACTCACCAGCGTAACACCTGCACCTAATTCACCGGCCAATCCAAATCCTGCAATAAAGCGCAAGATTTTATATTGTTCAACAGTAGTAATCATACCGTTTAAAATATTGGCAACAGAATATAGAAAAATAGAACCGAACAAAACTGAAAGTCTGCCTTTCTTGTCGCCTAGAATACCCCAGAAAACGCCACCGGCCAGCATGCCCCACATTTGATAATTAAATAACATCTTGCCGTAATGTGCAATGTCTGTATCTGAAGTAATGCCGATTCCAATTAAACTTGGTACCCGAATAACACCAAACAACACCAAATCATAGACATCTACAAAGTAACCAAGCGATGCCACTAAAATTAAAAGCGTCAGTCCTTTCTGATTCTTATTTTCATTCATATTTTGTGCATTAATATTGAGGTAAAATACTGATTTATTATTGTTAGACAATAAGTTCAGTTAGTTTTTTATAAACCTGCTGTGGAATGAGTTATTTTTTGATGGCCATTTTCAGGATTTCCCAATACCCATGCTTCAGCAAGCCATGTTCGTAAAACCCGCGTGCCACTAACAATTTATGCATTTCCGGTGAGTTGTAAGATGGCATATTTTGAAGGAAATGATGCTCTAAATGATAATTAACATGCAAGGGTGCAAAAAGTATACGTTCCAGAAAATTGGCATAGGTGGTGCGCGTATTCTTATACGGATCATGGGTGTCTTCCACCACACTGTGCTCGGCAATAGAACGAATACGTAAACTGAAATTAAAGGTAGTTAAGTTAGCACCTATCCAAAGAAGATACAGCCACGGTTTACCAAATGCCAATAAAATAAGAAATATAACAAGATTTGAAAATACCGGACCGCGTATATTATAATAGGCATTTCTGAAAATTACACGCCAGGGTCGTTTGTCTACCGGAATTTTTTCAATCACATTTCCAAGGTTATATTTAATGAAACCGGTATGCATGGCCAGTAATCCGGCATCTGCTTTAATGCCGGTTAAACCTATTAAATCCCGGCCTAATTTGCGAATCATGCCTGCCAGTTTTGCAGGATACCCTTTCACTAAGTTGATATCCGGATCATCCGATGTGCCTGTTGCGATATGGTGCTGAAAATGATACGGACGATATTGTTCAATATTATTAAAAATGGGATACGCACCGAAAAAATTTCCAATGATATCATTTAATTTTTTGCTTTTAAACAATGAATAATGTGACGCATCGTGCATAATGATGGCGCAACCTAATTGTTTGCCGCCAATAATAAATAAAGCAATAATGATGGCAAGTGCCAGCATGATTTTACTGGAAGTCAGAGACGGTACAACAGCAACCAAGGCAAAAGAAAAGGCAATCCATAGCCAAACCGAAGTAAATTCTGTAAATCCTTTCCAGTCAGATTTCTGATGCAGCTTTTTTATTTCCTCTTTTGATAAATACTGATTGATGATTTGCTTATACTTTACCACCTGATGATTTTCAGGCTTCACGTTGAATTCAAAATTATTAAAAGTAGTTGCCATTTTTTATTTGTCTAAGAATTCTTTCATGTACTCATAAGTTTCCTGCGGATACAAATTTAAACAAAAATGTCCGCCTTTTACCTGACAATAAGCATCATCCGGAGCTGCAACAATTTTATCTGCTCTGTCGTGAATTCTCAGTGGATTCGGTAAATTGGAATTTATTTTATGCTGATAATTCATTTCTATCATCAGTGCCAGTTCATTGTCCGTAAAGTTGTCGAAATTATCCATGATTTTAGACTGAATGTCTTTGATGCGTTCATCC
This sequence comes from Chitinophagales bacterium, assembly GCA_044357355.1. Lineage (GTDB taxonomy): Bacteria > Bacteroidota > Bacteroidia > Chitinophagales > JADIYW01 > JADJSS01. The sequence continues at coordinate 7,169 of JBIKPT010000050.1, read as the reverse complement.
TTAATTTTACTCAATAAGTATTTCTTTAAAAAGTTCTTTTTCACCAAACCCGTCATTGCAGCAAGCAATGTTATTCTCGGAAATTGCGGTAACGTATGAATCACTTTTTTCGGATCATTAAAAGCACCTATCATACAAATTTCCGTTCCGATTAATTCCCGAATCTGAAAAGAGAAATAACCACCCATGGAGTGTCCGACTAATTTATCTTCTTGCTGAATGCTGTATATTTTTATCAGCTGCCGCGAAAACTGCTGTACGGTAATAAATGGGAACGTAAACTTATCCAGCACCGGCCGATAATCCACATGAATAATTTCATATTTGTGGTTGTTGATAAACGGAATCAGTTCATTAAAACAAAAGGTATCTTCACCAAATCCGGGCAATAAAAATAAGCGTTTCTTCATTTTGTGAAAATAAAAATCTTTCTTGATTTATTCCTGATAATTTTCCGATGATAACTTATCACCAATAACTTATCACTTTTTCGTATTTTTGCGCCATGGCCGCACTCAGATTACCCGCAGAATGGGAAACACAGGATATCATCCAAATTGCTTTTCCAAGCAGACAGTCCGACTGGATCGATTACTGGGAAGATGTGATACCATGTTATATCCAAATCATAAAAGTGATTTCTTCCTATCAGCCTTTATTGATTGTCTGTGATGATGAAACAGAACTAAGATTTTATTTGTCCGAAGTAGATTTGTCCAATATCCATATTGTGGAACTGCCTGTGAACGACACCTGGGCTCGAGACCATGGTGCCATTACGGTAGAACAGGGAAATGAATTCCTGATATACGATTTTATGTTTAACGGCTGGGGTTTGAAATTTGCTGCAGACAAAGATAATTTAATTACCAAAGGACTTTGGAATAAAGGTATTTATCATGCTAAAAGCTTAATCATCCCTGATTTGGTGCTGGAAGGCGGTAGCATTGAAAGCGATGGAAAAGGTACCTTGCTAACGACAACAAATTGCTTATTGTCACCAAACAGGAATCCACATCTAAATAGACAACAAATTGAAGATAAGCTGATTAAGTTGTTTAACTTAAAAAAAGTATTATGGCTGGAAAGCGGTCATCTTTTAGGCGATGATACAGATGCACATATTGATACCGTGGCGAGATTCTGTGATGAAAACACGATTGCCTATGTGCAATGTACGGATACATCGGAAATTCATTATGCTGACCTGAAGAAGATGGAAGAGGAATTACAACAATTTAAGAATGCGGACGATCAGCCTTACAAATTAATTCCATTGCCAATGGCAGATGCCATCTATGCGCCGGATGATAACAGAAGATTGCCGGCCACCTATGCCAACTTTTTAATTTTAAATGAGGTCGTCTTACTGCCAACCTACGAGGTGGCACAGGATGAACTGGCTCTAACACAATTACAAAAAGCATTTCCGGATAAAAAAGTAATTGGGATTGACTGCAAGGCTTTACTATTGCAGCATGGTTCTTTGCATTGTATATCCATGCAATATCCAAAAGGAAGTATCAACTTAGTCAATGGCCAATAAGCATTAGGTAATAGAAAAAAATGGTAAATTAATAAATCCACACACATGAAAGTAGGTATCGTACAACAATCCAATACAACAGATAAAGCCGCAAATATTGAAAAGTCCTTAAAAGGAATTGAAGCATGCAAAGCACAAGGAGCAGAACTGGTTGTTTTACAGGAATTGCATTGCGGTATTTATTTTTGTCAGGCGGAAGAAACGGACATGTTTAATCTGGCAGAACCCATTCCTTCTGATACAACTCAGATTTTTTCGGATGCTGCAAAAAATAATGAAGTGGTTTTAGTGACTTCTCTCTTTGAAAAGCGTGCTCCGGGTCTGTACCATAATACTTCGGTGGTATTTGAAAAAGATGGAAGCGTTGCCGGTAAGTACAGAAAAATGCATATTCCCGATGATCCGGCGTACTACGAAAAATTTTATTTCACGCCGGGCGATTTGGGATTCAAGCCCATACATACATCCGTTGGTAAACTCGGTGTATTGGTCTGCTGGGATCAGTGGTACCCTGAAGCAGCGCGTTTAATGGCATTGAATGGAGCGGAAATTTTAATTTATCCTACTGCCATTGGCTGGGAAAGCACCGATAAGAAAGAGGAAAAAGACAGACAGTTTAGCGCATGGCAAACCGTGCAACGCGGACATGCCGTGGCTAATGGATTACCTGTTATTGCAGTAAACAGGGTAGGACATGAGCCGGACTGGACTGGTGTAACAAATGGCATACAATTTTGGGGACAAAGTTTTGTAGCCGGACCTCAAGGTGAAATCATCTTCTCTGCTCCACATGATACGGAATTGAATGCCGTAATTGAAATTGATAAACAACGTACAGAAGATGTGCGCCGAATCTGGCCGTTTTTGCGTGACAGAAGAATAGATGCCTATCAGGATATTTTGAAAAGATATGTGGATTAGTTTATTTCCATTCCACTTTATCTTTCCACTCAGTATTTCGTTTTCCTTGCGGATTTTCGATAGAACATTTTCCGGCATAAATAAATCCTAATACCTGGTCTTGTTCCGTAAATCCAAGCAGTGCTTTCATTTCCGGATGATAACACATGCCGCCGGTGCTCCAGAAAGTAGCCACCTTATGTTCCGTAGCTACTAACAGCATATTTTGAATCGCACAGCTGGTAGCAGCAATTTCTTCCAGTTCCGGTATATTACTTTTTTCACCGCGTTTATTTACACATACAATCACGTGAGAGCAGTTTATAGACCGAAATTTTATCTTTTCGTACTTTTTCTGCAGGAATTGTTCAACAGGCGTCAGTTTTTTGTACAAATCTGCATGCAATTCACCAAAGGATTTTGCTTTTTCACCTTCAAAAACCACAAAACGCCAGGGTTCTGTAAAACCGTGTGTCGGTGCCCAGTTGGCTGCTTCCAGCATTTGTGCTATTATTTCAGGCGCTATTGTTTCCCCGTTAAAATCATCAGGGTCAATACTTCTGCGATTTTTAATAATTTCCAGTGTACTCATACCAACAAAAATAAACAATACGTGGTAAATAATTCGGTTCAAGTACAATAATGTCTTTATTTTTACCTTTACTTATAAATGCTGCAGCAAAGAACTATACTATTTTGTAGCTTACTTTTTAGCCTGTTATTTGTCGATGCGCAATCGATACCGTCAGACTATTCAAAATATTCAAATTTACGCAGCAAGATAATAGCCGTAGTTTCTGATACTATTTCGATAGATACATTGAGTATTTTCCCCAACACCTTTATTGTTAGAAACCTGAAAACGGATGAGCTTATCACCAATGAAAATTATGAACTGAATTATGCCATCGGAAAACTCATGTTCAAAAACGGAATGAAACCGGATTCTATTTTGGTGTCGTATCGTTCTTTTCCAACCTTTTTGGCAAAAAATGTACAACACAAAAATCCAAACCTTATTCGTAAAGGAGATTCTTTATTTTATGAACGATTTTATTATCAGCCAAAAGTTGACCAAACGGCTTCGTTTCTGGATTTTGGTGGTTTGAATTATAGCGGAAATTTTGCCCGTGGCATTCAATTTGGTTCCAATCAGGATTTAACTTTAAACTCCAATCTGGATTTACGGCTCAGCGGAAAAATCGGAAATGGTATTGAAATCACTGCAGCCTTAACCGATAATAATATTCCGCTGCAACCAGACGGAACGACACAGCAATTACAGGATTTTGACAGAGTATATATTCAACTCAAAAAAGATCCGCACACTATTATTGCCGGAGATTATAGTTTAAAAAGTTTTGACAGTTATTTCATGAAGTTTTCCAAACAACTGCAAGGCGGAAGCTATTCGAATAATTTCAAATTTAAAAACGGCATGCGTTTACAAACGTCCACGTCCATGGCAGTGAGCAGAGGAAAATTTGCCCGAAATATTTTTCAGGGCACAGAAGGCAATCAAGGACCATATCGTTTACTGGGAAACAATAATGAAACCTTTATCATTGTGCTGGCCGGAACGGAAAAAGTATTTGTGGATGGCAATCGATTGCAAAGAGGTGAGTTGCTGGATTATATTATGGATTATAATACCGGTGAGCTGATATTTATGCCGCGGTTTCTGATTACCAAAGATTCGCGTATCGTCGTGGAATTTGAATATTCGGATCGGAATTATTTCAGAACTACCGTGCACGAAGCCATCAATTTTCAATGGAAAAAGCTGACAGTTTTTACTCAGGTGTATGCTGAACAGGATGCCAAAAGCAAACCCATCACTAATACGCTTTCAGACAGCACAAAAGAATATCTGTCAAGCATTGGAAATGAAATTTCCAATGCATTTGTTTCCGGTGTAAGGGAAACGGATTTTGATCCCAACCGGGTACAGTACAGAAAAACAGATTCTACCGTAAACTCCGTTACATATGATTCCGTTTTTGTTTATGAATCCAATCCGGACAGTGCAAAATACCTGCTTACGTTTTCCTTTGTCGGACCAAATAAGGGAAATTATATTCCGAAAATAAACCCGAATAATGTCAGAGTGTATCAATGGGTAGCACCTGTCAATAATATTCCAATGGGAACTTTTGAACCCTTGATTTTACTGGTCACACCCAAAAGTCAGCTCTTGTTTACATTTGGTTCTGCCTATCAGATTGATGTCAAAACCATTATCAGAGCCGAGATGGGTTTTTCTAATTTTGACAGAAACCTGTTTTCACCCTTAGGCAAAAAAGAAAATAAAGGATATGCTGCCAATCTTCAAATTAACAGAACAGATTCTTTCAGACAGCATTTGATTTTTACCAACTCTTTAAATTACGAATTTAAATCACAGTTTTTTCAGCAGGTGGAGCCTTATAGAAATGTTGAATTTATTCGCGACTGGAATATCGTTAATCAGTTAAATTTAACGGAACATATAGCTCGTTTTCAAACAGGTTTGAAAGACACTAAACACAACATCACTGCCGGCTATAAATTTTCCACGTTTATCCGTCAGCAAAAATATCAGGGTTATGAAAACTGGCTTTCTTTAGGTACCAATTACAAGAATGTAAAAATTATTGCAGATGCAAGGATATTAACCTCTCAGGATTCTTTGTTTAAATCAGCTTTTATACGGCCAACAATTAATGCGTCTTATTCAATAGTTAAAGTGAAAGGATTGGGCTTTGGTGTCGGATTTTTTCAGGAAAATAATATCTTTAAATCCAGAGTAACCAACGAGTTGCAGCAAAATTCTTTTAAGAATAATAATTTATCAGTACAGTTTTTTATGCCGGATTCTTCCAAATGGAATTTTATGCTGGAATATAAATACCGAAAAGATATTGCCGTAAAAAATGCAGCCTATTCCGACTCCACCACCGCGCATACCGTTGAATTTAAAGGCGGTGCCAGTCAGTTAAAAAACCAAAGTTTCAACTGGCAGTTTACGTACAGAAACTTATTGGTTAAAGATACCACGATTCAGCAGCAACCTGAACAGACATTTTTAGGAAGAACAGAATATGGTGCCAGAATTAAAAAGGGAGTCCTACGCCTTAATTTTATTTATGAGTTAGGTGGCGGAAGAGAACGCGTGCGGCAATTTACTTATGTGGAAGTTCCATCCGGTCAGGGTTTTTATAAGTGGATAGACCAGAATTTTAATGGAATCAGAGAGCTGGATGAATTTGTGCCATCGCAATTCAATGACAGTGCACAGTTTGTGCGTGTACTGACAGACTTAAATGAATATGTATCTGCCAATGCAACAGCTTACACGCAAAACATTACCATTCAGCCGAAAGCGTTATGGTTTAATGAAAGCGGATTTAAAAAATTTATGTCCAAACTGACCTTGCAGTCTTATATGCAAATCAGAAGAAAAACCTATAAAAGCGGCATTGCAAAAGTTTTTAATCCGTTTGTATTTAAGACGACTGATTCAAATACTATTACACTAAATTCCAGTATCCGGAACACTTTTATTTTTAATTCCGGAGATCCGGTTTATTCCTTTTCCTTCACCAACCAGTTGTTAGGTGATAAGGTATTAATGATTAACGGATTTGACACCAGAAACCGGATGGACAACACATTAGAAGGTTATTATAATTTAAGTCAGAAATTTACACTGAATATGAAATTTGTACAATCCAGATTTTCACTGGTGTCGGATTATTTTGAACAGAATAATTATAAAATCAGAAGTTATTACGTGGAGCCGAAGTTTACCTACAATTATAAAACATTGCTGCGAACATCCATTAATTACGGTCTAACACAAAAGAGAAATGAAGTACAATTAGGCGGCGAAAATACGTTAGCCAATAAATTAGAATTTGAATTACGCTATAGTAAGGCTACTAAAAACACACTGGAAACAAGATTTTCGTTTGTGCTGGTAAAATACAACGGTGAAAACGGAACAACCAAATCGTATACTATTCTGGAAGGATTGCAGCCTGGTAAAAACTATATCTGGAGCGGCACGTACACGCGGAATATCTCACAGAATTTAGAATTAAGCTTGACTTACGAAGGCAGAAAAACCGGTACCGCAAGACTGGTAAACACCGGCAGAGCTCAATTGAGAGCAGTGTTTTAAACCAGCAATCCCTGATAAGTACTTGGTCTGCGTTGTTCTAAAATAGCCGTTCTGTTATTCTTAAACTTATTGATATACTCAAAATTCGTGTAGTGACGAATCGTGAGAATGGTCAGTTTTTCGTCGATGGAAAAGTCAAACTGGTTTTGCAAAGAAGCTTTCACTTTTTCAATTTTTTCCGGAATATTATCCACTACTGCTTCAAAAGAAATCGCACCTTGCTGCATCATGTTCAGCTTCAGATTGGCTTTAGAAAACGAAGAGAATATTTCCGCAACGATTTCGTCTTCCACGAATGAAAAATCTTTTGTGTGCAATGTAATTAATGCCTGATCATTTTTTACGATACGAATAGGAGGCAGGTTGTTGTCGCTGCCACCAACAATGGTTCCTTTGCCTTCCGGATTGATAAACGATTTTACCAGTAAAGGAATGTTTTTATTTTGTAGTGGTTTGATGGTTTTAGGGTGAATCACCGTTGCGCCATAAAAGGTCATTTCCACCGCTTCATTAAATGAAATTTCATCGATAAAAACCGCATCTTCAAATACGCGTGGATCG
>JBIKPT010000200.1:0-4767 GCA_044357355.1 Chitinophagales bacterium | reverse complement strand
ATTGTTTCTCAATTTTTTTTCTTGTAACTTTGCTGAGTATTGTAAGCGTCTCACGCTTTAAAGAGTACACTCTTTCCGCGATTCGTCGCCAATACTCAAACCAAAAATCTTTCAGTTTTTACTATCGTTTTTCATCAAAATTTAACAGCAGTTTTCATTGGTTTGCAGTGGCTTTAAAATTGCACACCAACTTATTTATAGGTTTGACAAAATCACACATATACAACCAATTCCGGGTGTATATGTATGGTTTTTCTCATCCTTTATTCAAATATACATTTTTATTTATAATTACCAAAATACTCTTAAAAACAAGCCACACCTGCACTTACCCAAGCTATACCTATCAAAATCATAGGTCTACCTACCAAATTCGTAGGTCGACCTACAAAAATGGTAGCTAGGCCTACCAATATCATAGGTCGACCTACGAAAAAGGTAGGTCTGGCTACGAAAATTATAGGTAAAGCTTCCTTCAGCATGGGGCTACCTCCAAAAAGCACTAAAATAAAAAATGCCCTGATGGTTTTATCAGGGTTTTATACTTTTTTCTGGCTTTTGACGGGTTTTGTAACCCATTCGACTATGGTCTGAAGGTTATGGCAGTTTTTGAGGGCAACCATTCTATTAAAAAAAACGTCCAAACCTGTTGATTTGGGTTGCTCTGTGCATGTTTTCCATTAATGACTATCTGAAATGCGTAATACGAGTCTTACATATAATCCGCATCATAACCCCATCGGTATTCCATCAGGTAGCGCAGGGCTTCTTCCACATTCAGCTCTTCAAACAGCGCTTTGTAGATATATTGGATAATTGGTAGCTTAATACCTGTGGTATCTGCGAGCTTTTTAGAGATACTCACCGTTTTTATACCTTCCGCCACTTCCGAAGAGGTATCTATGATTTGCTGCAACGTTTCACCTTTTGCCAAACGAGCACCCACCGTATAGTTGCGGCTCATAGGAGAGGTGCAGGTCGCCACCAAATCGCCGATACCTGCCAAGCCAAGAAAAGCCTGACGGTCGGCACCCATCGCTGTAGCCAGTCGGATAATCTCGCCCAGGCCGCGCGTAATCAAAAATGCCATCGCGTTTTGTCCGTAGCCTAAGCCACCCAACGCACCGGCTGCCAAGGCCATGGAGTTCTTTAAAACGCCAGCTAGTTCTACGGCATAAATGTCATGATTACTATATACTTGTAGTCTTTTACTTCTAATTGCACTTTCACCTTCACGGATTACTTCTTCGAACTTGCTGGCAATTACCGTGGCCGCAGGATGCTGGTTGGCAATCTCTCTGGCAAGGTTGGGTCCGCTCATACAACCTACCCGTTTTACACAGGTTTCTTCCAATATCACCTTGCTCATCGTATAAATATCCGACGGATGTAGGATAACGTCTTTATCCAGAATGGTTTTACCAGGTTCCAGTTTAATGTCAAATCCTTTGGTGCAATGTATCATCATATGATCCGGACGCAGAAACGGAGCCATAGACTGCATCACCTGACGAAAGGCATCGGAAGAAACGGACGGAAAGAGCAGGTAGCAGTTTTTGGTAATTTCTTCCAAATCGCTGGTTGCCCGTATATTCGGATGGATGGTTTGTCCGTTGTTGATTCTATCGTTATTAATAATATCAACGGCCTCCTGCCTGCGTGAATAGAATAAGACTTCGCCGTTTTCAGCCAATAAATTGGCTACTGCAGTACCAAAACTGCCTGCGCCGATTACGCCAACCGGATGTTTATCAGATGCACTTGTGGAGCCCATAGCCAATTAGTCTGTTGTGATAGTAATATAATAGTTTGAGGTCTTCGCTGGTGATATTGCCTTCTTTGGTGCGCATAATAGGTAAATTGGTATGGTAAATACAAACATTGGTGATGCCAAGTTCTATAATTTCATCCAATTCTTTAGTCGTCATGTGCGGAGAAAGCTTAATTTGATCTTTGTTGTTCAAGACATACAATTCGTCGATTACCCTTTTAACTGAAGTTTTGAAGGTGTCCCAGTCTATTTCGCGGTCTTCATCGGATGTACGCATCAAGGTGAATAAGTCCGGATAATCCAGTTTCTTCTTCAATAATTCAAAAGCAACAAATGCCACTACATGAGAAGAATAGACCACATTATTCTTGAAAAAGCCTTCAATAATTTTGTCACCCAGCATTTGCGTGTAAATCATCTCTCGCTGATCATCGGCTTTTAATTGTCCTTTATTCACAAAATAACTTCTGATTTCTACCTTGTTTCCCAGTTTATCGATGCTATTTCCATCTTCATCTAAAGCATTGCCAAAAACATCCATTGGCTCACTTAATGAAAGAGTTATGTCGGTAGATTTAGAGAAGGTTTCCCAGAAAAATTTCCAGATTCCTTTTCCGGCCACCTGAGGTTTGTCGCTAACCAGGTATTGTTCTTTTCCGGTTCTTCTCAGCTGGTCTTCAATAAGCGAAGAGGCTTCCAGCACGAAATGGTAGCTGATGGTGAGTGGCACGACAAATATCTTAGGTGCCAGATTTGCCGGATTTTTTTCAAAATGGATGCGTTGTGCTTCCATTACGGTACCCAGTAAACCGAGTTTTAGTTCTGTTTCGATATTGCCGGCGCGGGAACGAGTGCCACCGGGAAAGAAGATGGTATGCGCTCCGGCCAGTACATTTGTCTTGGAATAGGATTTCAGCGTTTCGAGGTAAATCGGATTTTTTTTGCGCCTGTCCAGTTTGTAGGCACCCAGATTTCCGGCAAAAAAGCTGAAAATCTTGGAATTGAAAAGATTTAAACCGGCTCCATACTGAAACGCAGGCATACCGATATAGTCCATTCCGAAGCCTATGATTGCAGAATCCAGGTTGCTGAAGTGGGTAGGAACCAGAATTACGGTGCCTTTTAAAGATAGATTACGGAGTTTTTCCACCGGACCAGCCACGATTAACTTGTCTTTCAGTTTTTCCTGTGGATTGAAAATGCCTTTAAATCCGCCAAAATGAGAATTAAAGAGTCGTGCAAACACGCGAACCAGCAACTGACGTGCAAACCAAAACATATTGGGGTCGAAGTGTCCGATGATTTCATTGGCATAGCGCGACATGATGTCTTGCAGCAGTTCCTGATGTTGTTCTTTAGAGATATATTCGTCCAGGTGTGCAGGATCTGCCTGCAGTAAACGCTTCTTAACTTTTCCCCAGAATTCCTTTTCATCTTCAGGGTCTACTTCCCAGGCTTCACTTCTCAGGCGAATATGTTCCAGGTAGAGCGTTTTCTGCAGTTGGTCGCGTAGCAGAGAAAGGGTCGGATGTGCTTTATTGAATTCTAATACCGCTTCGGAAATGGTTTCCTGTAAAATCTTATCTCTTTTTCGGGCTATCAAATTGATAGGCCAGTCTTTTATTCGTGGAATGACAGATTTGAGCATGAGTACCTTTCAACTAAATAAGGTAAAAATATGTATTTAATCGGGAAATTTTACCTATTTGCAACACAGAATAGAAATTTAAACACATAGACATATAGTTTCTTAAGCAAATACAAATTTTTTCAAAAAAGAATAGCATAGTAAAACAAAGAAATTTATCTTCGATAAATGGCTATGACATTCTATTGATATCTGTCTTGACTGTTGATGTGCGATTTGTCTTTAGTTTTTTTCTAAGTGTCTATGTGTTTTAATAAAATGTATGCGGTTTAATCCTGAGATAAAATATGATACGGAAGAGTTGGAAAAACTGATTTCCAAAGGGGAAGGTGTTCAGCAGGATTTTAAACAGAGCATCAGCAGCTCGAAGAAAATTGCACGTACGCTGGCGGCATTTGCCAATAACCGTGGAGGCAAGCTATTGATTGGCGTAAAAGACAGCGGGCATTTGTCAGGCTGCGATACGGAAGAGGAAATGTATATGGTGTATGAGGCTGCAGAGCATTACTGCGAACCACCGATAGATGTGGTGTTTACGATTTTTGAAACGGAAGAAGGTATCTCTGTGCTGATGGCAGAAGTGAATAATAGTTTACGCAAACCGCATTTTGCGATGGATGACCATGATGAGTGGCAATTGTATATGCGGATCAGCGATAAAACGATGGTTGCTTCCAAAAACACGAAGAAAATGCTGGAATATGAAGATGTGGAGGGCGAATCTGCGGAGACATTGGATTCTAAGGAGCAGTTTGCGTTAGATTATTTACAGAAGAATGAATTTTTATTACCGAAAGAATATGCACGAAGACTGAATATTTCATTGCAGCGCGCCAATGTTATGTTGGTAAAACTGACTAAGCTTGGGTTGATACTACACAACAAAGACGGACGTGGTGATTATTATATGCTGCGGTGACCCTTGTCTGAATTTCTATTATGGGATTTATGGATGATTGGATTTTTTTTCGGTTGGTGAGGACACCAACCTTTAGACGAAAAATAACAGAAGCAAGAGAACTATTTAGTGATCAAATCCAGTTAAATACCATTTGTAATAACCAGTTATTCCTAAAATAAACAAAAGTAAATAAACCAAATAAACTGATAATCTTAGTTTTTTAGTTGGTTTAATCAATAGGCAAAAGGATAAACTGATAATAACGATAGACCCAACTATTAAGACCAATTCTTGTAATATATAATTTCGAACCCATGATTGATCATTTATATTCTTTTTATAGACAATTTCATAGTCAGAAGGATTTGAAATAAATTGGATTAAGTCCAAAATTAGGAGTCCGAATAACAATAAGAAAAATAGAATGATAATACATACAAACGCTTT
>JBIKPT010000167.1:0-6094 GCA_044357355.1 Chitinophagales bacterium | reverse complement strand
TGTGGTGGCTTTGATTTTTGATTGTATACTTTTAGATGCGACAAATAGTGAAAAAAATTTAGACACTATTCTTCAAAAATTATATGTCAATTATCTGGCAAATCCTGATGAAGGAATTTCAGAAACCAGCTTACTGGAAATTTTCAATAGTGTAAGCGGCATTGACTTTGCACCTTATTTCAACAAATACATTCATACCACAGAGCCTTTAGATATTGAGTTTTACGTTGAATTATTAGGTATCACTATAAAAGACAACACTGAGAAAGACAAGGTGTTTTTGGGATTAAGCACACAATGGAAAGAAAACAAATTGATTATTACTCAACTCAACAAGCATTATGGTGCTTATTCCGGCGGACTGAGTGTTGATGATGAAATCATTGCTATCGATGGATTTAGAGTAACCAAAGACTATGCTAAATTATATGCACACAAATCGGTGAATGAATGCATTGATGTATTGATTTCAAGACAAGGAACAATAAAATCAAATAAGATTATGTTAACAGCAGACAAGAGAAAAAATTATACCTTTACAATTGACAAAAATAGTAACGGTAAAAAAGCTGCCTTGTTGGCAAAGTGGCTGGGTTAACTTTAAAAGGTACTATTCAGTTACAACAACGTAAAAAAGTATGCGTAACCATTATTCAGTTATACCAAACAACTCAAAATATCTTATTGCTTTAGTTGTATTATTTCTATTCTCTGAAATACGTCCGATGGAAGCACGTCCGAGAAAGTCTAAAAGTTGTGTACAAAAGGTATTATTGCCCGGACACAGCAAGCCTGTAAAATGCAGAAAAGCCAGAAAAATAAAAAATGCTTACTTTTAATTCAGCAATTTAAAAAAACCATTTCTATGAAAAAAATACTATTACTTTCGGCAACCCTTCTTCTTATTTGTACTCTTTCATTTAGTCAATCTTATTTAGGCGGACATTTTTCTACGAGAGAAGCCATACTGAGCAATAATTTAAATCCGGCAGCAGGTATTGCAGGAGAAATGAAATGGCAAGTTAATTTGGTTGGTTTCAGTATGGAAGCAGGAAATAATTATTTTTCATTAAATGGCAAAATCAGAGACATCGCAAAAGATTTTGACAAAGACATAAACATCGGTGAAAATCTAGATGGCAAACGAAAAGAACTGCATGCAAATATCAATATTAACGGACCAGCCGGATTTATACGTATAAAGAAAAATAATGCCATTACGTTTGGAACACGTGCAAAAGCGGTTGCTACATTCAACGATTTGAATCAGGATTTTGTGTATTCTATGTACAACCATTTTGAAGATATTTTACAATGGTTGCCAAATTTTACGGATGAGCGTGCTGCTGCTGCGGTGAATGTTTATTCCGAGTTTTATGTTGGATATGCGCGTTCTTTAAATTTAGGAGACCGCCATTCGTTGCATCTTGGTGTAACGGCAAAAATGACTTCGAATATTTTCAATGCTCAATTTGTAGCGAATGATGTTGATTTCAATAAAGTATTTACAAGTGCAACAGATAGCTTTATAAACGTTGGAAATACTCAATTTGATTTAAAGGTTTCTGATGCTATAAATGACGATGGATTTAAGTACAAGTTCGGTATTAATGGTTTTGGTTTTGATGCCGGTGCCATTTATGAATATAAACTTAAAGACAGTAAAGAACATTTTATTATGGCCGGAATTTCCATAAATGATATTGGTTTTAATACTTACAGATTGGGCACTTACAGTCGTTCTTTTGTTGGAAACGGAAGAAATATTCCAGCTCAAAATTTGGTTAGCACAGATGGTGAAACCAGAAATCTAGATGCTGTATTGGATTCTTTAGGCACGAGAACAGTGCCAACAGGAAAATCTAAGATTAAGCTTGCCACGACGTTGAATGTCTTTGCAGATATTCGAATCGTAAAAATGTTTTACGTGAATGCAAATTTTCAGATAAATCCGTACTCTTTTAAAAGAGGAACACCAGTTGCCAATTTACCGATAGACATCACCCTTACACCGCGTTTTGAGCATAGAATTGTTTCTGTTTATTTACCTATAAATTACAACCAATACAGTGGTTTTAATATGGGTGCAGGTTTGAGATTAGGACAATTTACGTTAGGCAGCAGCACTATCATTACCTCATTCGCTAAGAAAAAATTTACTGGTGTTGATTTTTACATGAACATTGGTTTTGGCAAAGGCGATAAGATTAAAAAGGCGAAGAGAGACAAAGGAAGTACCCAACAGTCTTAAATCAATAACTGGTTTAACAGTCTTAATCATTAATTCACTAAGTTTTAACTATTCTTTACAGCTTGTTTGGCTGGTATTATCTAACTTTACATCAATCTATTTGACTCTTCTTCTGGAAAATGAGAACCCTTTCATTTAATAAATAGATTCTGATGAAAGGTGTATTATTACTATTAGCTGCATTAACGATTACAAGTTTAAATTTCGAAGTAGCTGCGAAGAGCAAAAAATATAAGAAATCAGTCAGTAATGTTTATGTAAGCAAAAAATATAAAGGACATAGTTGTCCGAAGCCGCGTAAAATTATTAATGCAGTTTACTTTTAAGATTTTAATGAATGAATAAATTTACTGCAAGCCAATCCCGGGTTTGTTGTTTTCATAAAATTTTCGCCGATTAAAAATCCCTGAAAACCATTTTGTTTGAATAGTTGCAACGTTTCTATATTAGAAATTCCGCTTTCTGCAACTTTTACAAAATCACTTCCCAATTTTTCCGCCATTCTGATTGATTGTTCTATATCTACTTCAAAGTTTTTCAAGTTGCGATTATTAATACCAACCATATCTACATTATGGTAAACATGATTTAATTCGGTTTCATCGTGTAATTCCAGCAATACTTCTAACTGCAAGCTTTTTGCTAAATCTGTAAAATCTTTCACTTCTTTTGGTGTGAGAATAGATGCTATCAACAACACTACATCAGCACCAATGCTTTTTGCTTCTATGAATTGGTATTCTTCAATCATAAAATCTTTGCGCAATAATGGAATAGACACATCATTTCTAACAGAAATTAAATCCTGCTGAGTGCCGCCAAAAAACTCTTCGTCAGTCAGTACTGAACTACCTGCAACACCTGCATTTTCATATGCTTTCACCACCTCTAAAGAAGAAAAGACATCATTAATAATTCCTTTTGATGGCGACTTACGCTTAAACTCTGCAATAATTCCTGAACTATTTTCATTCTTTAAATTAGCTGTGAGTACGTTTGTGGCTCGCGAAAAAAAAATTCTGTTTTCTAACTGACTTACAGAAGTTTTACTTTTACAGTATTCAACTTCCGTCTTTTTATGTGCTACTATTTTGTCGAGAATATTCATGGATGAATTGTAGAATTTGTGAATTAAAGAATTATCCGATTGCTTTTAGTTTTGTAAAACATCCATAGGCTTTGCCGCTGGATAAGCTGTCTTTTGCTAAACTTAATGCTGCTTGATACGAATTTTCCATGCATAACGAAATAGCTAAAGCTGCATTCGCCAGTACTACATTATTTTGTGCTTCCGTTCCTTTCCCTTTCAGGATATCTGTAAAAAGTTTAGCATTTGCCGCAATGGTTTTTCCGCCGTATAATTCTTCCGGTTTTATCCTGTTAAATCCAAAACTTTTAGGTTCGTGAATTTTCGCTGAATTATTTGTAAATATTCTGGTATCACCGGTTAATGAAATTTCGTCGTAGACATCCAGTGCATGTACTATATTAAAATTAATATCTGAATGCTTTAAAACATCTTTATACAATTTTCCGATCGCTTCATTGTGCACACCAATAATCATAGACTTTGGCTGACAAGGATTTACTATGGGTCCCAAAATATTGAAGATGGTTTTCACCTGCAACTGTTTCCTTACATTTGCTACATTCTTCATAGCAGGATGAAAAAGCGGTGCGTGTAAGAAGGTGATATTTGCTTTATCTAACTGCTCGTTCAACTTATCTTGTTTTGCGGCAAATTGAATTCCTAAAAACTCTAAGACATTGGATGAACCTGATACAGATGAGACACTGTAGTTTCCGTGTTTAGTAACTTTCAATCCGGCACCGGCACAAACAAAACAAGCTAACGTAGAAATATTGAACGTATCTTTCCCATCGCCGCCTGTTCCGACTATATCGAGTGTGTTTTTTTGTTTAAACTTCACCGGAATGGCCAATTCCAGCATCGCTTTTCTGAAGCCTGTAAGTTCATGAACGGTTACCATCCGCATATTATACACTGTCAGAAATGCAGCAATCTGCGCTTCATTTTGATTTCCGGATGCAATATCTTTTAATGCTATATAAGCCTGTTCTTCAGATAAGGATTTACCGGTAAAAAGGTAGTGTAAGAGTGTCTTCATTTTTATATTTATTATTCAACAGATTCCTCACTACGTTCGGAATGACGTTTATCTCAACATTTAAATAACCAATTTTCAATTATCATTTTTCCCAGTGGTGTCATTACACTTTCCGGATGAAATTGCACACCACGAACATTATACGTTTCATGTTTAATTGCCTGTACAATATTATCATCGTCCGTTGCTGTAATAATCAATGGTGAATGTACGTCTTTTATTGCCCATGAATGATAACGTCCGCTTTGAAATTCTTTTTCCATTCCATCAAACAAAATATCTTCTGCAATTACTTTTGTATTTTTGGATTTTCCATGAATGACATTTCCAACGTTATATAATTCTGCGCCAAACACCTGTCCTATTGCCTGGTGTCCAAGACAAACACCTAAGATTGATTTATCTGGCGCGTATGTTCTGATAACATCCAACAAAATGCCGGCTTCTTCAGGTATTCCAGGCCCAGGTGATAAGATGATTTTATCATATCGATCAACGTCTTCTAACGAAATTTTATCATTCCGAAACACATCACATGCAATACTAAATGATTCAACGTAATGCACAAGATTGTAAGTAAATGAATCGTAATTATCGAGTATCAGTATTTTTTTCATTTATAAATTTTGATATTTTAAAGCGTATTCGCTAATTCAATTGCCTTATTTAATGCTGCTAATTTATTTTCCACTTCCTGTAATTCGCTTTCCGGCACTGAATCTGCTACTACACCGGCACCGGCCTGAAACGTCAGTGTATTGTCTTTACTCATAAAACTTCGTATCATGATGGCATGGTTGAAATCGCCATTAAAATCTAAGTGACCGATGCAGCCGCCATAAAAACCACGACTGGTGTTTTCATAAGTATCAATTAACTGCATGGCTTTGTATTTTGGTGCGCCGCTTAGTGTTCCTGCCGGAAAGGTATCACCAATAATTTTTATTTTATTATCTGTACTTTCAATTTCTGCTGTTACTTTGGAAACTAAATGAATGACGTGTGAATAGTATTGCACTTCTCGATACACTTCCACTTTTGTATTCTTGCCTCCACGTGATAAGTCATTACGTGCTAAATCCACCAGCATAATATGTTCTGCATTTTCTTTCGGGTCATCCGATAGTTTCTGCGCCAGTGCGGCATCTTTGGCATCGTCGCCGGTACGTCTGAACGTACCGGCAATCGGATGAATAGTGACTTTATTATTTTTTATGATCAATTGTGATTCCGGTGATGAGCCCATTAATCTAAAGCCATCAAAGTCGAAGTAGAAACAATAAGGCGATGGATTTACAGAACGCAAGGCTCTGTAGACATTGAAATCATCTCCTCTGTATTTTTGCTGAAACTGACGCGACAATACAATCTGAAACACATCGCCACGATAACAGGATTGCTTGCCCTTGTTCACCATTTCCAGATATTCTGCATCCGAAAGATTCGACGTTTTTTCAGCATCTGCAGAAAAATTATCGAGTTGTAATGGTTTGAACTTTATGATACTTTCAATGTCCTCTAATGTTGTTCCATCATTTTCTCCATTTTCCATCTCATTTTTTATAATAAATAATTCGTGGTTAAAATGATTGAATGCCATGATATACTGATAGCAAAAATATTGAGCTATTGGAATTTCAGGTTTTGGTTTATTTAGTTGAATATCTTCAAAATATTGAACAATATCGTATGTCATGTAGCCGAAGAGACCGTT
>JBIKPT010000098.1:0-10454 GCA_044357355.1 Chitinophagales bacterium | reverse complement strand
TGAATTGTTGAATAAATGAATTAATACAATCTGTTAATTTGTTTTCTTTAAGGTCAATTATATTTTCTGATTTATCAGGGTAATTTGCAATAAAGTTATCGTCTTCCACTTTGAAGCCGGCGATGGGCTGAAAGCAGATATAGGAGAAATTGTGTTCGTCGCCGTGATAGTCGGAACTTTCCAGAAGAATACAGTTTTTAAATTTTGCACGGAGACGCAGGTAGATACTTACCGGCGTCAGCATATCAGAGATGATTTTTTTATGCGTGGTATGGAAGGTATAGTTCATTTTGTTCGTCATGGCGAGGCACGAAGCCATCTGATTAATAATTTGTTTCTCACTTTTGTCATTCTGAATCAAAGCGAGATTTCTCGCTGCGCTCGAAATGACAATAAAAAAGCCCGCTTTTTACGGCGAGCTAATATAATACATTTGGAAATGGAATTAAACTACGCCTGTTGCCGTTTACCGTTCCACCACCAAAATTTATTTGTTGTCATACTGCAAATATATACATTGGTTATTAAAAAGCAAATTTATTTCTCTTTTTTAGCTTCAAACCCGATTCCAAGCAATTGATTAATTTTTGCCATTTGTTCTTTTAATTCATTGTATTGTTTTTCTTTTTCTGTCATTGCCTGTTTTAATTCTTCCACACTTTGATTATCTGCTTTTAGTTTTTCTATGGATACAGATTGTGCATCAATTATTTTTTGTTGTTCCTGAATGGCTTTTACTAAGACAGGAATCACTCCCTGATAATTCATTAACAACGTATTCATACTGTCCTTAGATTCCATAACCAATTCTGGTAATACTTCGCGAATTTCTTGTGCAATGAATCCTAAATCTTTGCGGTCGTTATCTTTCCAGGTATAATTTACAGGATGCAATTTCATAATTTCTTTTAAACCGTATGCTGTAGTTTTCACCTCTTTTTTAAGACGAATATCTGAACCATTAAATGCGTTACGTTGTACCCATGCATCACGCCAACGTAAAGTGGTAGTTCCTAAATCATAGGTATTATTGTCCTGTGGTATTACGTTACCAGCCATCAATAGATCACCTAAACCAATCCGAACATCGCCATTAAAATAACCTGCATAACTTCCTGCTTTTGTGACATTGGAATAAAAACCATATTGAGTACCGCCTGCAGAAACAGAAATAAATGCTCTGTACCCGTATTTGGCACCTGTACCTGTTGCACCGGCGCTGATATCTGTATACGAACCGTACATATCTCCATTACCAGAATTAAAAATATTATTATAGGTTCCGAATTGCTGAGCATTGCCAGTTCCTCTAAAAAAATTATACATTCCATATTTAATACCAGTACCATTATTGGATACATTATTTCTTATACCATAGAATACGGCACTATCATTTGCGGAATAATCGTTTATTACACCAAATTTTTGCCCTCTACCATTAAATGTATTTGCCAATCCGAACATATTCGCAGAATTAACTGTAGGTTGAAATTCATTCAGCAATCCATATGAAGTATTGAAACCACCTGTCGTAAGAAAATTCCTGAATGCAATTTTACTGGTTGGATTGACAGATGAACTCTGGTAAACCACACCTGTTTCCAAACCACTGATTGTGCCTGTAATATTAAAATTTGCACCTATAACCTGACTAGCAGAAATTGTTGATTATTTTAAAGATTAAAATAATCAACACCTAACTATCGTACTAAAAATAGTTAAAAAGTTTCTAAAAACAAACCCAAATGAGTATTCGGAGGGTTTGAATGAGAATTCGGAAAGTTAAAGCATTCCTTTGGTACTAGGCAACTCATTTCCATCACGTTTTACCGCCATTTTAATGGATTTAGCCACGGCTTTAAAAATGGCTTCAATTTTATGATGTTCGTTATCACCTTCCGCTTTTATATTGAGATTGCATTTTGCGGCATCCGAAAATGACTTCCAGAAATGGAAAAATAATTCTGTCGGCATATCGCCTACTTTTTCTCTGTTGAATTTTGCTTTCCAGACAATCCAGGGTCTGCCGGAAAAATCTATGGCTACCTGCGCTAACACATCATCCATTGGCAATAAAAAACCATACCGACTGATGCCTTTCTTATTTCCTAGTGCATGTAAAAATACTTCACCTAATGCTATCGCCGTATCTTCTATCGTGTGATGTTCATCGATGTGTAAATCACCTTTTACTTTGATTTCCAAATCGCAACCAGAATGCTTGGACAATTGTTCCAGCATGTGATCAAAGAAACCCAGACCTGTTTTGATGACAGACCTACCGGTGCCATCCAGATTCAATTGGATCGTGATATTCGTTTCGTTGGTGACTCTCTGTACCGTAGCCACTCTGGCCGGTTTCGTTAGAAAATCTGAGATAGCTATCCAATTGTTTGTTTTGAGTGCAATCACTTTCTTCAGTGCTTGCGAATCCAGTTTATGATCGTCGGTCTTATCTGTACTTCTGCCGATCAGAATACCTTTACAACCTAAATTCTTAGCCAGTTGAATATCTGTAAGACGGTCACCGATGACATATGAATTGGCTAAATCATATTTTTGTGTGTCGAAGTATTTTGTTAACAGACCGGTGTTGGGTTTTCGGGTTGGCAGATTATCTTTGGCAAAGCTTCTGTCTATTAAGACTTCTTCAAATTCAATACCTGCGCTTTTCAATATATCCATCATTAAATGATGCGCCGGCCAGAATGTTTTTTCAGGAAACGATTTTGTTCCTAAACCATCCTGATTGGTCACCATGACAAATTTAAAATCAGTTTCGTTTGCTATACGCGCTAAATAAGGAATTACTTCCGGCAGAAACTGCAGTTTTTCATAACTATCAATCTGAAAATCTTTCGGTTCATTAATGATGGTTCCGTCGCGGTCTATAAATAATATTTTTTGCTTACTCATTATATTGTATATTCTTTTAATGCTTCTATAAATTTAGTGTTTTCTACTGCAGTTCCTACGCTAACACGCAAACAACCTTTCAACAATGGAGCTTTATCGCGATTGCGTACGATAACTTTTTTTGATAAAAGAAATTTGTACAAAACATTAGCATCTTCCACTCTAAATAAAATAAAATTGGTATCCGATGGATAGATTTTCTGAATGAAGGCAATTTCTTTCAGTTGACTTTCCAGCCAGTGTCTGCCTTTAAGCAATTCATCAATAAACATAAGTTTTTTATCTGTTTTTCCTAATGCTTCCAATGCCAGATGTATGGTGTGCTGTGTCACGTTATACGGCATCTTTATCGTGTTCATGAAATGAATGACTTCCTCATTTGCGTATAGCATTCCCAATCGCGTATCCGCCATACCCCATGCTTTGGAGAATGTATTGATTACAACTAAATTTTCAAATTCATGCAAGCGGTTTGTCCAGCTTTCATTTCCGGAAAAATCCTGATAAGCTTCATCTATTACCACCAAGCCATCAAAGCTGTTTAAGATATTCTCAATATCCTTTTCATACATCAGGTTACCTGTCGGATTATTCGGCGAACAAATAAATATAATTTTCACTGTATTATCCTGCGATTGCATCAATATCTCATCCACATTTAAATGAAACGTTTCTTCTTTCAGCATCACTTCAATGAGTCCGATATTCATCACCATTGAAGCATGTTCATACATGGAAAACGAAGGTGGTAAAATTATCACTTTATCTTTCCCTGAGATACAAAAACATTGTATCAACACATTAATGCATTCATCGCTACCATTACCTAAAAAAATCTGATTCGGTTGAAGCTGCACGGTTTTCGCCAATGCTGTTTTCAAATCTGCCTGCAGCGGATCCGGATAGCGGTTGTGTAATTCCTCGGTAACAGAACCTAAACTGTTTTCATTGGCATCGAGAAATATTCCTTCTTTTCCTTCATATTCCATTCGTGCGGACGAATACGCCTGCATATTTAATACGTGCGGACAAACCAGCTTCTTTATGTTTATTTTTTTCATCCTTTAATCTTTCAATCTTATGCTCACTGCATTTTTATGTGCATCTAATTCTTCATTTGCTGCCATCATTTCTACCGTTTTTCCAATATTTAACAAACCTTCTTTTGATATTTTCTGGAAGGTAATTTTCTTCACAAAACTATCTAAAGAGACACCGCTGTAAGCGCGCGCAAATCCATTGGTAGGCAGTGTATGATTGGTGCCGCTTGCGTAATCACCCACGCTTTCCGGTGTGTAGTGACCAATAAAAACAGAACCTGCATTGATAACTTTTTCTGCCAGCTCTTCGGCATTTCTGGTTTGTAAAATCAAATGTTCGGGTGCATACGCATTACTGAATTCAATAGCTTCCTGCAGATCTTTTACCAGAATCATTTTACTATTCTCCAGTGCTTTTTCTGTAACCTCTCTTCTTGGTAAATTTTTCAGTTGCTGGTCAATGGCAAAATGCACCAGATTTAAGTAAGCTTCTTCCGTAGTTACAAAAATTACCTGACTGTCTGCGCCATGTTCTGCCTGTGCCAGCAAATCGGCAGCAATAAAATCAGGTCGTGATTGATCATCGCCAATTACTAATACTTCACTTGGTCCTGCCGGCATGTCAATGGCAATTCCATCTTTATTGACCAACTGCTTAGCAGCTGTTACATATTGATTGCCAGGACCAAAAATTTTATATACCTGCGGAATCGTTTGTGTACCATAAGCCATCGCTGCAATGGCCTGCGCGCCACCTGCTTTGAATATTTTTTTTATACCGCACAAATCCGCTGTATATAAAATTGCCGGATGAATACTGCCTGTTTTATCGGGAGGTGAACATAAAATTATCTCGGAACAGCCGGCAATTTGTGCCGGTACCGCCAACATTAACACCGTAGAGAATAAAGGAGCCGAACCGCCGGGAATATACAAACCGACTTTTTCTATTCCTACTGATTTTCTCCAGCATTGTACACCTGGCATTGTCTCCGTTATTTCAACAACACTTTGTTGTTGCTGATGAAAAATATGAATATTTTTATACGCAATATTTATTGCTTCTTTTAATTCAGCTGAAACTGAATTTACTGCTGTATCAATTTCTTCTTCTGTAACTAAAAAAGTATCCAATTCAACTCCGTCAAATAGTTTAGAATAATGCTGTAAAGCTTCATCACCGCGAGACTTCACCTCCTGTAAAATGGGAATTACCTTTTGCTCAATAACTTCCAAAGATTGAGTGGGACGTTGAACAATATCATTCCAGTTTTCTTTTGGCGGATATTTAATGACTTGCATAAATTTAATTTAATTTTTTAAACACATAGACACGTAGTTATTAAAAATTATTGGCTTGTAGTATATTTTAGAACATCCATAGCCACACAATAGTTTATTCATCTTCGATGAATACTATATTATACTATCTATTTCTTGTTATCACACAAATTCTATGTTTCTATGTGTTTAATTCATTTTAATAAATTAGTTTTTCAATCGGCATCACTAAAATACCTTCCGCTCCAGCTTCTTTTAATTGCTGAATCTTTTCCCAGAAATCTTTTTCAGTGATGACAGAATGAACGGAACTCCATCCTTCTTTAGCCAGCGCCTGTACGGTTGGCGAATTTATTCCGGGTAATAGTGAAATAATTATATCCAGACTTTCATTAGGTGCATTCAGCAAAATATATTTGTTTTTCTGCGCACGTTTCACTGCTTCCAAACGAAACAACAAGTTGTTTAATATCTCATTTTTTTCTGTGGAAAGCTGCTTGTTTTTTATCATGATGGCTTCCGACTGAAAAATCTGTTCCGCTTCTTTTAGACCATTACTCAACAAGGTAGAACCTGTAGAAACAATATCACAAATGGCATCTGCTAAACCAATTCCGGGTGCGATTTCAACGGAACCGGAAATTACATGGATATCTGCCTGAATATGTTTAGCATCTAAAAATTGCTGTAATATTTTCGGATACGAAGTCGCAATTGATTTTCCCGCTAAGTCCTGAGGCGATTTATATTCCATATTTCTTGGAACAGCAAGTGACAACCTGCATTTTCCAAAACCCATTTTCAGGACTTCATCCACTTTTTTATCCGATTCTACCAATACATTTTCACCTACAATTCCTATATCTGCCACGCCATCCTGTACATAATCCGGAATGTCATCATCTCTTAAAAACAAGATATCTATTGGAAAATCATAAGCAGAAGTGACAAGTTTGCCGGTGCTTGTCGGAAATGAAATATCACATTCGTTAATGAGTTTTATGGATTCATCGCTTAAGCGACCTTTTTTCTGTATGGCGAGTTTTAACCTTTGCATAAACAAATTTACTTTTTTGAAAATTAAGATAATGAGAAATAATAATAATTCGGGTAAAATAGATATACACTCCTACCTGGAGTGATGTAAAGCGTGAGCTGAAGTATGTAATGTCATTGACATGATGTAAAAATATAGAAATCTGTTACAGAAAATGCTTTTCAAAGTTTAAATTAAGATTAATGAATTTACTTTTTTACTTGTAAATTTGCAGTATAAAGTTTAATTCATGAAAAAACGACTGCATCTTTTAATTTTTTGTATGCTGATAATATCTGCAGTATCTGCTCAATATACATCCAGTGCCAATACACAGTTTACCACTTACAAAAAAGCCTTTATAGAACGATTCTGGAAAATAAATCCTGAATGGGCCACTTTTGTTGGTTATCACAAGTTCGACAGCATTTTACCAATACCTAATGGACAACAACGAACGAAAGAATTGGTTTTTTATAAAAAAGAGCTGAAAAAATTAAGCACCTTTCCATACGACAAGCTTTCTGACTTAAATAAAATCGATTACAAAATACTGGAAAATGAATTACAAAAATATATCTGGCAAATTGAAGTACTCAAAGAATTTGAATGGAATCCATCTTATTTTAATGTTGGCGGTACATTCTCTTACATTCTTTCAGAAAACTACAGTCCAATAAAGAAAAGGCTGTCTGACACTTATATCCGTTTAAAGAATGTTCCGGCATATTATGAAGCCGCAAAATCCACTATAAAAAATCCATCGAAAGAACACCTGCAACTGGCGATAGAACAAAACGAAGGTTCACTATCCATTTTCGAGAATGACTACATAGATTCTGTCAAACGCATGCATTTCTCTAAAGAAAAAGAAGCAACTTACCTGAAGCGAGGCGAGAAAGCTGTTGCTGCCATCAAATCTTATATTCAATTTCTAAAAGAATACAAAACAGACAGTGCACGCAGTTTTCGCTTAGGTAGTGATTTGTATGCAGACAAGTTCAGGTATGACATTCAAAGCCAATTTACGGTGGATGAAATTTATAAAGCTGCAGCGGACAGAAAACAATATTTGCATCAGGAAATGTTCAAACTATCTGCCCAATTATGGCCTAAATATTTTAGCAATTCACCTATATCAAC
Organism: Chitinophagales bacterium; assembly: GCA_044357355.1. Classification (GTDB taxonomy): domain Bacteria; phylum Bacteroidota; class Bacteroidia; order Chitinophagales; family JADIYW01; genus JADJSS01. Next base: position 3,038 of record JBIKPT010000098.1, on the reverse strand, counting down.
AGATACCTTAGAGATCATCAAAAAAGTAATTGATACCATTTCCGTTCAGCATGTAAAACCGGAAGATTTTCAGGCTGAAATTGAAAAGCAATTGCCTGAATTAACTGCATTTGTAGCGAAAAAAGATCTTATTTATATGGATCCGAATAAGCCGTTAAAAGTGCGGAAAGAACCTGCTTATATGGCGGGTGTTGCAGGTGCATCGATGAGTTCACCCGGTCCATATGAAAAAAACGGAACGGCTTACTATAATGTCGGTTCACTGGAAGGCTGGGAACCTGAAAGAGCTGAAAGCTATCTCAGAGAATACAATAAATATGTGCTGCAAATCCTGAATATACATGAAGCGATTCCGGGACATTATGTACAATTAATGTATAGCAATAAAGCGCCTTCTATTATAAAATCAGTCTTTGGAAACGGTGCCATGATTGAAGGCTGGGCTGTCTATTCTGAACTGATGATGCTGGAAAACGGATACGGTAATAATGAACCGGAAATGTGGCTGATGTATTACAAATGGAATTTACGTGCCACCTGCAATACCATACTCGACATTGGTGTACACACTAAAAACATGTCTAAAGAAGATGCTATGGATTTACTCAGCAGACAGGCTTTTCAGCAAAAAGCGGAAGCAGAAGGAAAATGGAAACGAGTGCAGCTAACCAATGTGCAGCTTTGCTCCTATTTTACCGGATTTTACGAAATTATTCAATTGAGAGAAGCCTATAAAAAAAGTAAAGCAAGTGCTTTTAATGTTAAACATTTTAATGAAGATTTATTAGAATATGGCAGTTCTCCGGTTAAATACATAAGACAAATGTTATTACAAAAAAATTAATCTGTTAAATAAGTTGCGCATTTCCCAATAATGGTACAACTTGAATCAACATAGATTGCAATCTTAAAAGTAGACTTAATAGTTCTAAAGCGCCTTACGGGCGCTTTTTTTATTCTACTTGTTTATAGTTACCAATATTATTTTATATCTTCATATGTACACAATAAAATCACCATGAAGACATATTTTTATTTATACCTGTTTTTGCTATTTACGCTGAGTTGTAAAAAAGAAGCTGAAATTAAACGAAAAGCAGCACCGCCGGATCAGACGGAAATCAATAAATTAAAATTAAACCAGATACAGATATTAGGTAGCCATAACAGCTACCATAAACGCATGGATGCCCGCCTCTTCAGTGCCATATCCAATATCAGCTCTCTGCTGCCGGAAGAATATCAGCCGGAAGAATTAGATTATTTTCACGAACCCTTATATGACCAGCTCAATACTTATGGAATGCGTGGATTTGAAATTGACATTTACAATGATCCGAATGGAAATTTATTTTATAACCGTGCTGCAAACAGTCTGGCCCGTATGTCTGTTGCCTCCAATATTCCCGAACTAAAACTACCCGGATTGAAAGTGTTGCATATTCCGGATGTTGATTACCAGACTCACTATTATACGTTTAAAAGTATGCTGACCGCATTGAAAACCTGGTCTGAAGAACATCCTAACCACTTACCGGTTTTCTTACACATTGAAACAAAAGAAACAGCCGTAACCGATGTAGTTCCTTTATTGAGTATTATCGGACTTGCACAAACCGTTAAATATACACCAGCTCTTTCCGATAATATTGATACGGAAATTAAAGCTGTATTTGGAGAAACTTTGGAAAAAGTAATCACACCGGATAAAGTGCGCGGCACCTTTGCCACCTTAAAAGAAGCTGTGCGTGCAAACAAATGGCCGACCATCGGAGAATCAAGAGGCAAATTTGTTTTTGTTATGGAAGGTGGTGCTGAAGAAGAATATGTACAGGGTCATCCGTCGCTGCAAGACAGGGTTATGTTTGTCTATACTGAGAATGATGATAAAGATGAAAGTGCATTTTTAATCTACAACGATCCACAAAGAAATAATGACGATATCAGATCTTCAGTAAGCAATAACTTTATAGTTCGCACCAGATCTGACAGTCCCAACAATCAAAACAAAACCGGTGATTACACGAAGCAAATTGCTGCTTTCAACAGCGGTGCTCAAATTATTTCTACCGATTATTACCGACCTGATCCGAGATACCTTACTTCACCCGGTATTTTTACTAATTATGTTTGCAGATTTCCCAATGGCGACTTGGCAAGAATAAATACTATTTCGGCGGCTGATAAACAAGGCATTGGTAAAATAGCTGAGTAGAATTGGCATTTCAGAATTAAGATTTATGAATTATGAATTAAGAATTTTTAATTCTTAATTCTGAACTCTTAAATCTTAAATATCTATCTTTATGTATGCTGAAATCTTCCTTTTGTAGTTTATTAACTGCGTTGCTTTTTTGCTTTTCAGAAGTGAAAAGTCAGGATTTTATTGCTGTCGATTCCTTAAAAATCAATCAGATTCAAACTTTAGGCAGCCACAACAGCTATCATCAGCGCGCTAATAAATTTATGCTGCGGTTTATGAAAGGCTTGAATGCCGTTGCACCCAAAGATTTTAAACCCAAAGATTTAGATTATGCACACGAACCACTATTCGTGCAGTTAGACAGCTTTCATCTCAGAAGTTTTGAAATTGATATTTATGCAGATCCAAAAGGCGGCCAATTTTATAAACGCATCAAAAATAATTTATTAGGAAAACCAAAAGCATCTAACATTGCTGCTTTAAAAGAACCTGGTTTTAAAGTCATGCACATTCCGGATATTGATTACAACACGCACTACTATACGTTTAAAAGCATGCTGGCTGATTTTAAAAAATGGAGCGATGCGCATCCAACTCATTTACCGATTTATATCATGATAGAATGTAAAGAAGAAACATTAGCAGATAAAGTAAAGAAATTGCACTTCACGCCTTCTGTAAAATTTACACCGGAATTGTGTGATGACTTGGATAAAGAAGTGAAAAGTATTTTTGGCGAAGATTTAGCAAATGTAATTTCACCTGATGAAGTGCGTGATACGTTTACTACGTTGAAAGATGCAGTATTAGACGGTAATTTCCCTAGTGTTGCTGC
>JBIKPT010000199.1:0-4809 GCA_044357355.1 Chitinophagales bacterium | reverse complement strand
TGCTGATGACCACTAATCAAAAAACAAATGATGCATGCGAAGGCAGAAAGCGAGAAAAGTTCAGAAAGTTTTTGTTAGACTTTCAGGAAATCATCACCACCTTTGAAAAAATAAATAAGCCTGTTTTGTCGGCAGTGCATGGCGGTTGCATCGGCGCAGGACTGGATATGATTTCAGCGACGGATATGCGTTATTGTACTGCAGATGCGTATTTCTGCATCAAAGAAATTGATTTAGGAATGGTGGCCGACATCGGCACGTTGCAGCGACTTCCAAAAATTATTCCGGATGGCATCGCACGCGAGCTTGCCTACACCGGCAGAAATCTGACAGCCGATGAAGCATTGAAATGCGGTTTAGTGAATAAGGTCTTTGATAGCAAAGAAACTATGCTGAAAGAAGTGACAGCCATTGCAGAAACCATTGCATCAAAGTCGCCTTTGTCTGTTCGTGGCACCAAAAGAAATATAGTATTTACAAGAGACCATAACGTGGCAGAAAGTCTGGAATATATAGCCAACTGGAATGCTGCCTATTTTTATTCCAATGATTTACTTGCTGCCTTTCAGGCAAGCATGACCAAGCAGCAGCCAACGTTTAAGGATTAATAGTAATAGAAAATAAGTACCATTTACGAAATGCAAAAAAGCATAGGTAATTGATAGTTACTAAGCTAGTCGAAGTGTTCATGTCTGCTCGGCGAATGTCTGTGATTTCGCCATATTGTAAATAAAGTTTTTAACTTACACATCGAGCACTCTGGAATTAATAATATTAGATTTGATGAAAAATTTGATAAAATACAGAAATGAGCATTTTTGATTATATAAAAAAAATATTGGCCTCATAGCGTTGTACTAGCTTTTATTATAACTTATTGTTGGGCAATACGAGAAAAAAAAACAGAAATTAAAGTATTAGAATCAGATGGAGTAATCACTAAGCAAGGATATTTAAGAACGTTAATAAATTAAAATGTTAATAATATTATTAATAACATATTTATTTAAATAATATAATGTATATTTGGGGATTATTAACATCTGATATGTATTATGTAGATGATACAATAGAAATTATTTATTATCCAAATGATCCTAATGTTAATAATATATCTACACTTTACAAAAATAAACGCTATCCAAGATAGTCGAAGTGTTCTTGTCTTCTCGGCGAACGTCTGTGACTTCTCCATATTGTAAATAAAATTTTTAACTTAGTATATAAACAAAAACCACACATCGCGTGGCTTTTATTTATCATATAAGGCATCAAAAACTATTTTCTAATAAATTAAATTTATTAGAAAATAGTTTTATAAAATAAACGTTAGTAATACAATTTACTATGCGATGAATCAACTAAAAAATGCTGTTTTTCAACTCTTCTTTTTCTGTGCTTTTCTCTTTATTGCCTGTAATGAAATAAGATATAAAGATTCGTTAAGGTCAACAAGTATTGCTATTCAGCCTTATAATTTTACAGATGCAGCACAACTAAACTTTCTGAAAACCAACATTGAAAACTACTATCACTTTAAGGTGATTTTATTGCCAAACAAAGAAGTACCGAAAGAAGCTTGGTACGCACCACGTAGCTGTTACAAAGCTGATAAATTAATCCGCATCCTAAAAGACACAAAACCAGATTCTGTAAATTATATTATGGGCATCACACCCAAAGATATTTCAACCAAAAAAGAAGATATTCCGGATTGTGGAATTATGGGTTTAGGATTTCGACCAGGACCAAGTTGCATCGTGTCTACTTTCAGATTAAAAACGCCAAACAAAAGATTGTTAAATGAACGATTGGCTAAAGTTGCACTGCATGAGATTGGCCACAATTTAGGATTGCCGCATTGTACCACAAATAATTGTTTTATGCACGCTGCAGAAGGCAGTATCAAACAAATAGATGCAGAAAAAAGGTACATGTGTTCCACTTGTAAGAAGTTAGCTCAATTGCAGTATAATTGTTTGTCATAATTTTATTACAGCAAAAACTGATAAAAGAAAAAGGTATCTTCAACAAATGAAGTTCAAAATACTAAGTGAATTAACGTATGAGGTCTACGAGCCAACCACTTATATTTTTAATATACAGGCTTCAAATTCCAATAATCAAACTATTCTTGAAGAATCGCTGTCATTTTCGCCTGAATTAAATTTCCAGGAGTTTACCTTACCTTATTCAGATTCCAGATATATTAAACTACAGATTAATTACGGCACTTTTACCATTTCCTACAAAGCATTAGTAGAAGTAAATGGGCTTTTTGTTAATGAAAGTGCTCTTTTACCTGAAATTCCATTGTTTGAAATGGACAACGAAGTGATGACCTATATTTCACCCAGCAGACATTGCGAATCAGATAAATTAATCGAATTTGCTGCTAAAGAATTTGGTCATTTACCGGACGCTTTAGCAAAGGTAAAAGCAATTGACAACTGGATTTTCAACAACGTGAACTATTTAACCCGTTCCACCAATTCCAGTGAATCTGCCTGCGATACTTTGATCAGCCGGCAAGGTGTTTGCAAAGATTTTGCACATTTAGGCATCGCACTTTGCAGAGCGTTGGATATTCCGGCACGTTATTTTACAGGTTATGCCGTAAATCTGCTGCCACCGGATATACATGCCTGTTTTGAAGCCTATATAGGTGGCCAATGGCTGCTCTTTGATCCAACGCATTTGTCTGAAACCAATAAACTGGTGAAAATTGCACACGGTAAAGATGCTTCGGAAGCCTGTGTCGTCACTTTTTATGGCAGTACCTGTTGCATCAATATGAAAATAGAATGCGATGTTGCAGAATAGATTTTTTGTGTTCGGTTTTATAAGGTTTGTTTAAGGTTAGTCTGGCTCAAATGCATTTTTTCTCAATTACTTTAAGATAATATTATTTCTAACTGTTTTATGGTTTATTAAGCCAACTAAGCAGCACTTTCTCTTATCTTTAGATAGTTATATTAAATTGAAAGTATGCTTTTTTCAGCTCGTAACCGTGCCCGTTATATTCAACAATTACAATCCGAAAACTATGACCTGCTGGTTATTGGTGGTGGAATTACCGGTGCCGGCATTGCGCTGGATGCCATTGCTCGCGGACTAAAAGTATGTCTGGTAGAAAAAGCTGACTTTGCATCAGGTACCAGTTCGCGTTCAACTAAATTAATACACGGTGGCCTGCGCTATCTGAAACAATTAGAATTTGGAATTGTACGTGAAGTAGGACAGGAGCGTGCTATTCTATATAAAAACGCACCACATATCGTGATTCCGGAACGCATGTTATTGCCTATAGTAGATGGCGGTTCTTTAGGGAAATATTCTACTTCGCTGGGTTTGTATGTGTACGATAGATTAGCTGGCGTGGAAAAAGAAGAACGCAGAAACATGCTGTCTAAAGAAGAAACGATAGAAACCGAACCTTTATTAAATACGGAAATTCTGAAAGGTGGTGGCATGTATGTAGAGTACCGAAGTGATGATGCCAGATTGACCATTGAAGTATTGAAAACGGCAGTAGAAAAAGGTGCATTATGCGTCAACTATGTTGCTTTTGAATCTTTTACACACAATGCCAGTGAAAAAATTGCCGGCGCAGTTTGTAAAGATGTACTGAATGGCGAAAAAATTTATATCAAAGCTAAAAAGGTAATCAATGCATGTGGACCATGGGTAGATGACTTGCGCAAAAAAGATAATTCATTAAAGAAAAAAAGACTGCACTTAACCAAGGGCATTCACATAGTGATTAAAAAAGAAAGACTGCCGATTAAACAAGCTGTCTATTTTGATGTGCAGGACGGCAGAATGATATTTGCCATTCCACGCGGTAAAAAGGTATATATCGGAACAACAGATACCAACTACAAAGAAAGCACTGATTTTCCGTTTGCTACCAGAGAAGATGTGGAATATACCTTGAAGGCAGCCAATCATATGTTTCCGTCGGTAAAACTAACGGCAGACGATGTGGAATCAACCTGGGCAGGCTTGCGACCGTTGATTCACGAAGACGGAAAAAATCCATCTGATTTATCGCGCAAAGATGAAATCTTTATTTCAGATTCCAATTTGATTTCTATAGCTGGTGGAAAGTTGACAGGTTTCCGAAAAATGGCAGAACGCAGCGTCAATGTGGTTTGCAAGCAATTAAAACTGGAAGACCAGCGCGAATTTCAGAAATGCACTACCGAAAATATCCAGTTAAGTGGTGGTAATTTAAATAAATCTCCACAAGATTTTGCTAGAGAATTACAGGAAGATTTCAAGCAATATTATCTGGATGATGTGCTGGATTTAGTACTGAAATACGGAAGCAATACGCAATATATTTTAGCTGTGGCACAAACTAATTTCAACAATAACTTATTGCTGGCAGAAGCCGAATATTGCTTAGAAAACGAAATGACCAACAACACGGCTGATTTCATTATCCGCAGAACCGGCAGGTTATATTTTGAAAGACCGGAACTGAATGGCTGTCTGGATGAACTGGATACCTACTTCAATCAGCAATTGAATTATACACCTGATACTGTTAAAAAAAATCTGCATGATTTTGAAGCAGAATATAAAGGTGTGATGGCATTTATGGATTAGTAAAGTTGCCATAACAACTAATTTTATTTTCAACTAAAATAGTTTAACTTTGTTTTAGACAATGATTCGTAAAATCTCATGTCTTCTATCTCAAAATCTATCTTATGGCAAATAAAATCGCACCTATTCCATCACCGCAAAATGAACCTATTTTAGGTTATTTGCCAAACAGCAACGAGCGAAAAGCATTAAAAG
>JBIKPT010000049.1:0-16784 GCA_044357355.1 Chitinophagales bacterium | reverse complement strand
TGTATATTTTGATTCAGCAGCTTGCTCATTGTTAGCATTTTTAACAACAAACTCCAATTCTTTCACAGATTTATCATAGTCTTTTTGATTGCACAAACACATTCCTTTATAATAAGCCATTTCTGCTTTATAGAATTCAGGAAGTGATGGCAATGCCGCTACTTTGGTCGTGTTGTCCAAACATTCCTGATATTTTTTCAGGTAAAAAGAAGTACGCATTAATCCGATTAAACATTCGCGTTTGTTTTCATCTAATGTAGCAACTGTTTGCAGTTTTGTATACAATTCATAAGAACGCACATAATTTTTCAAATCGTAGTAATTAATATTAGCAGCGCGTGCAGAGGAACGTTCTGTAAATCTGTTTTGTGACTGACTGATGACATATTCATATCCTTTTAAAGCATTTGGAAAATCCTGTTTAGTAAACAAGCATTCCGCTCTGTAGAAGTTTGCCTGTAAAGCAAAATAACCTTTTGGAAATTGCGTCAGGTAGTTGGTAAAACCTTGTAAGGCCTTGTCCATATCACCGTTAAAAAACTGCTTTTCTGCAGACAGATACACCAGTGAATCTTGTTCTGATGCTGTAACTTTTGAACCAGGATATTTATTGGCATACGTAATGTAGCCAGCAGGATCGCCTTTTGCAATATAGATTTCTTTAATCGCCAGCATTGCTTCGTTAGATGCCGGTGTAGACGGATAATTCTGTACTACTTTTTGATACCAGCTCAATGATTCGTCATAACTATCGCGGTTAAAATAAATCAATCCTAATTTTAAATAAGCATCCGGCACCTGATCTGATTTCGGATTTTTGGCAAATAAAGATTTGAACGCTTCTATTGCCAGTTCATCTTTGTCCTGTGCCATATACGTATTACCAATTTGCATGATAGCATCATCTGCAAATGCAGAACTTGGAAAGCGAGTCACCAACGTTTTCATGCCTGCAATTTTATCGTTATAATTCCCTCCTAGTCCGTCGATAATGGCTTTTTGATACAAGGCATAATCTGCACCTAACGTATTACCTTTTATTACTTCATCATAATATTGTGCCGATGATTTGTATTGTTTTTGCATGAAATAACAATCTGCCAGTCGTATCATTGCATCCGGATAAATATTTTGTTTATTGGTGATGTTCTGGTCATTTTTCAAGGTCGTAACTGCTTTCAGAAAATAGGCATCTGCATTTCCATAATCTTTATTTTTATAGTAGTTATACCCTTGTAAATAATTAGCTGTTCCGGCATTTACTTTATCTGAATGGTCTGCACTAACAGCAGATGCCATTGGTAAAAACTTATTGATAAGAGTTTTAGATTTTTCATAATCTGATTTCTGGTGTGCCATATCTGCTTTCCAGTAATAACAGAGTGCTTCCAGGCTTTTTGAGTTTGGATATTTCAACGATTTATCAAAAAATATTTCTGCATTATCAAATCTCAGGTCGTTGTAATTTTCAACACCACGATAATAAGCCATCTTCTGGTAAGCATCTTTTAATTTATCGGATCTTGAAGGTAAATTATCAATGATAGCTAATGCTTCTTCGTAATTTCTCGTCATCAAAAACAAATCTGCCAATAATTCATTGGCTTCCAGATTGTATTTAGATTTCGGATATGCCTGAATAAAATTTTTCAACGATACTAAGGCGTCATTGGTGTTGCCTAATTCATAAGATAATTTAGCATACTGAAACCAGGCTTCTTCCTGAATGGCTTTATCAAAATTCATTCTGGCGGCCTGTAAAAATGCTGTTCGAGCTTCTGTTTTGTTGCCTGTTTTTTCGTAGCATTGTCCCAGTAAAAACATAGCGTTCTGACCAAGTGCCGTTTCCAACGGTGACAATTGCACTAAATTATCAATGGCTTTATCGCATTTTCCTCTTTGTGCCTGCACGTAACCTAATATATAATAATCTTCAGGAGTAACTTTCGCCGTGTTTTGTGTGTATTGCTCCAGATACAACAATGCTTTGTCGTAATCCTTTAGTTCGTAGTAAGAATTACCAAGCAAATGTTTGATTTCATTCTGATAGCTGATATTTTCTTTGAGTTTAGGTTCTGCATAATCCACCACGCCTTTGTAGTCTTTATTGATGAATTTTATGGATGCAATATAATAAGGAACAATTTTACCGTATTTCTTAGACAACTCCAGTTGCTGAAAACTTTTATAGGCTGTATTATAATCTTTCAGATAATAGCTGGATAAACCAGAATAATAGAGTGCTTCTTCATTGTACGGATGTTTTTTATTGATGGCAATCTGATTAAAATACATTCTTGCCTGGCTAAACTTTTTTAATGCGAAATTGGCGAAAGCGCGTTTGTATTCAAATTCGGCAACATCTTTTCCGGTTAGTGATTTTTCATCTACTTTATCAAAAAATGCTAATGCATCGTTATAATTTGCTCTGGCATAAGCTAAATCACCGAGATGGAAATAAGCGTTGTTCGTTTTCGGATGTCCTTTAAAGTTATCTGCAAAATACTGTAAATCTTTTTCAGCTTCCGGTGAGGCCGTTTCTTTTTCACACAAGGCTTTCAGATAAATAACATCTGCATAAATCAGGTTAGATTTATCTAATGTTTTGTTGTCGTATTTCTGGATGAAATCCTGCAGAAATGGCTGTGCAACTGCAAATTTTCCAAGATTAATCAACTCTTCCGCTTCCTTATACGATTTAAGAATATCCGTTTGTTTGAAGGTAGCCTGAGAAAATGCTACGTATGAAAGATTACAGATTATAAAAAAAAGAAGAAATATTTTCCGCATACTAAATGTTTACTTATGATTGATAACGAATAATGGCAAATATTATTCCAAGTTAAAGTTGAAATATTTTTAGCGGGTATAAAACGGTAGTTTATACACTTTTGTGAGGAAGTTTTCGACTAACTAAAAACCATTATATAAATTCTTTAAACCACATAGACACATAGCCATATCTATCTACATTAAGAAGAGCAGTTTCAGGTATTCTTATACTTTCTATTTATAGTAGAAAAACAGAGTTCATCTACGATGAATTGTTAAAGGACTGAATATAACTTACTTATCGTCTTGCTCAAATAATTCTTTAGTGGCTTTAGTTATCTTTTTGATTTTATGAGTGATAAGTAGTCCATCATCTATTCCATCTTTCTTTAATTCGTGAATGGAATTTAGTTCGATATTGAGCGATTCAACGGAAATCCAGATTTCTCTGGCTGCCAGCAACATGGAATAAATCAGAAATAACAAACTTAAGCCGAAAAAGACAAACCCTATATTTTGTTCGCCTACATAAATAAAAACCATAGATATCGCACTCAATATCAATGATATAATACCAGATAATTGCATGTTTCGTATAAGCAATACTCGAATACGCAAGTTTGAAATTTGTTGCAAAACTGCATCTTCGTGATCTTCCTGAAACCTGGCTTTTAGTGTTCTAATTAAGTTAGAAATCGCCACAAAGCGCGTTGTATAGGCAACATACAATAAAGATACTGTAGAGAAAAGAATTGCAGGCGTTGTAAGTGTGATTTCCATATAATTAAACTAACAATAGTATTTACAATTTAGTTTCAATGAAAGATGCCATCGCAAAAGCAATGGCATCTTTTTAATCTATTTTGTATTGTATAATTCAAGCAAGATTTCTCGCTACGCTCGAAATGACTAAGTTGACTATTTTCCCGGACGTAAGCCACGAACGACTTTACCAGCCTGCCACATTTCAGAATCTCTGATTTCTGCCAGTTCCACTTCCAGTTTCTCTCTGTAATCCGGTTGTGAATTGGTATCGATAGAGCGTTGTGCTTCTTCGCCAGCGGCTACTTTCGCATATAAATCTTTGAATACAGGTAAAACTGCTTCACGGAAAGGACCTTTCCAGTCTAAGGCACCGCGTTGTGCTGTAGTGGAGCAGTTGCCATACATCCAATCCATTCCATTTTCAGAAACCAGTTTGATTAAAGATTCTGTCAGCTCTTCTACGGTTTCGTTGAATGCTTCGGATGGTGAGTGACCGTTTTCACGTAATACTTTGTATTGTGCTTCCATGATACCAGCTAATGCACCCATTAAAACACCACGTTCGCCGGTTAAATCAGAATATACTTCTTTCTGGAAAGTAGTTTCAAATAAATAACCAGAACCGATACCGATGCCTAATGCGATGGTTCTGTCATAGGCTTTTCCTGTTGCATCCTGAAAAATCGCATAAGAAGAATTCAAGCCTTTTCCTTCCTGAAACAAACGACGCAAAGATGTACCTGAACCTTTTGGTGCGGTTAAAATTACATCTACATCAGTTGGCGGAATAATTCCGGTGCGTTCTTTGTACGTAATTCCGAAACCATGAGAAAAGTATAATGCTTTTCCTGCAGTTAGGTGTTTTTTTACCATTGGCCACATTTCTATTTGTGCAGCATCTGATAATAAGTACATAATAATGGTTGCTTTTTCCAGTGCTTCTTCCGGTTCAAACAAAGTTGTTCCAGCCACAAAACCATCATTTTCTGCTTTATCCCAAGATTTTGAAGGTTTACGCTGACCAATGATTACATTGAACCCATTGTCACGTAAATTAAGTGCTTGTCCCGGACCTTGCACACCATAGCCAATGATTGCTATTGTTTCATTTGCTAATACTTCTTTTGCTTTTGCTAACGGAAATTCTTCACGTGTTACTACGTTTTCTTCTACTCCGCCAAAGTTCATTACTGCCATACTTTTATTATTTTTAGAATTGTTGAATTATTGATTTTATTAACTAACTAACTTAGCTTCAAAAATGTCTATTTGTTTTTGAACTTGTTTTAAAATATTTTCGGCAGCCCATTCTTCCGCATTAAACTCTATGGTAAATTCGCCGTCGTTTTCATCTATCTTTTTAAACCCGAAATTGGTGACATCTACTCTTCTACGTGAAAAGATGAGCATGAATCGTCCAATCAAAACAGGCTGGTTATAAGAAACAAATTGTATTTTATATGCTTTCACTTTCTCGTTATTAAGGTTCTAAAATTACATCGCTGCAGGCTTTGCCGCTCGGTACCATCGGGAACAGATTTTCTTCTTTCTCCACTACAACTTCCAAAACATAGCCGCCTTTGTGTGCAAACATCACATCTAAGGCTGCGCTTAACTCTTCGCGCTGTTCTACTTTAGCACTTTCCAAACGAAAACCTCTGGAAATTGCCACAAAATCCGGATTTTTCAGTTCAACGGATGAATACCGGTTGTCAAAAAACAACTGCTGCCACTGGCGCACCATGCCTAAGTAATTATTATTGAAAATAACAATTTTTACATTCAGGTCATTCTGCCAGATAGTACCCAATTCCTGCAAAGTCATCTGAAAACATCCGTCGCCTACAATTACCACCGTTGTTCTATCGGGCGCTGCCATTTGAGCACCAATAGCTGCCGGTATGGAGAATCCCATAGTTCCAAGGCCTCCACTGGAAACCCAGGAATTTGGTTTTCTATAATTATAATAACGCATGGCATACATCTGATGCTGACCAACATCCGGAACGATAATCGCTTCTCCTTTTGTTTTCTCATCAATCAGGTGCATGATTTCACCCATTTTAATTCCACCCGTTGTAGGATGTATGGCATGGCGAATCACCAATACTTCTTCCTGTTTATCTAATTCTTTGAAAGTCTGAATCCAGTCGGCATGTTGATTTTCATTCACTAATGGTAAAAGTGCAGTTAATGCTTCTTTTGCATCGGCCAGGATTCCAACTTCTGTTTTTACTACTTTATTGATCTCAACAGCATCGATTTCGATATGAATAACCTTTGCCTGTTTGGCGAATTTAGAAACATCACCGGTCACACGGTCATCAAAACGCATCCCTACTGCAATCATTACATCACACTCATTCATTTTAATATTCACTGAGTAATTTCCGTGCATACCAGGAATACCTACATAGTTCTGTTGATCCGGATTGAATCCGCCTAAACCTTGCATAGTGGTAGTTACCGGAATGCCGGTTTTTTCAGAAAACTGCTCCAAAATCTCTCTGGCTTTGGAAATTATAACACCCTGACCAGCAATTATTAAAGGCTTTTTAGCTGAATTAATTATTTCAGCAGCTTGTTGTAATTTTTCTATATCTGCAATCGGTTTGGCAGTATACCCACGTACGCTTTCACAAGGCACATAAACATTCCATTCCATCAGTTCAAACTGCGCATTTTTAGTAATATCAATTAAAACCGGACCTGGTTTTCCTGTATTCGCTATAAAAAAGGCTTTAGCCAGAATAGACGGAATCTCTGCAGCTTTCGTCACCTGATAATTCCATTTGGTAATTGGCATGGTAATTCCAACCACATCTGTTTCCTGAAATGCATCAGAACCCAGCAAATGCATTGGCACTTGTCCTGTGATACATACCATTGGCGTACTATCCATAATGGCATCAGCAATTCCGGTGATTAGATTCGTGGCACCTGGACCGGAAGTGGCAAAACAAACGGCGGCTTTGCCTTTAACGCGGGCCCAGCCTTCTGCAGCATGAGTAGCACCTTGTTCATGGCGCACCAAGACATGATTAATTTTATCTTTATAATGCCACAAGGCATCATAAATAGGCATTATCGCACCACCCGGATAACCAAAAATTACGTCTATGCCTTCTGCTAACAATGACTTGATAACTGCTTCGGAACCGGTGATTTGATTTTTATTTATTTCTGACATGACGATACTATCTATGCTTACCTTACAAATCTACTAAAATTGAGTTTTTATTAAAAGGCAAGCACGAAAATGCAACTAATAATAGTAATTTCTTAATCTATCTGAAAATACTTTTCTAATTTGGCGTCTAAGATGATAATAAATCCATTAAATGTTTCCATTCGTGGTTTATTTCCATAAAATGTTTACCCGACAAATTTAAAGGTGAGAATAAAACTCTGTTATGGTGAATACCGGCCATCACATTTAAGTTTCCATCTGCAATGGCATCTACAGCCGCCACACCTAATCTGGAAGCCAAGATTCTGTCATTTGCGGAAGGATTTCCACCGCGTAACAAATGACCTAAAACCAATGTTTTAATATCATATTCCGGGTGCATTTGCTTAAACTTTGCTGAAATCTCCATGACTCCGCCTGCGTCATCTCCTTCTGCCACAACAATAATGTACGATTCTTTTTGTTTACTATTTTTAAGTTTTGCGGAGATTTCCTCTAAATCAGTTTTTATTTCAGGAATCAGAATATCTTCCGCACCTGAAGCTAATCCTGAAGCTAATGCTATCGTTCCTACATCTCTACCCATTACTTCTATAAAAAACAAACGACCTAAGGCATTTGCCGTATCTCTGACTTTATCAATCAATTCTACCGCGGTGGCCACCGCAGAATCGTAGCCAATGGTATAATCTGTTCCAAACAAATCATTATCAATGGTTCCGGGAATACCAATAAAAGGAATCGAATATTCAGCAGTAAATACTTGTGCACCTTTAAATGTGCCATCACCGCCAATTGCAATTACCGCATCAATTGCTCTGCTCTTTAGTTGATCGAAAGCTTGTTTTCTTCCTTCTTTTGTTATAAAACGCTGACTTCTGGATGTTTTTAAAATGGTGCCGCCACGATGAATAATGTTTCCTACAGAACGGGAATCCATTTCTATAAAATAGCCATCTATCATACCTTCGTATCCATTCAGTATTCCATATACCTTATATCCTTTTTGTAAACCTGCACGGACACAGGCACGAATACAGGCATTCATACCAGGTGCATCACCTCCTGATGTAAAGACTGCTATATTTTTTACCGACATAACTAAAACTATATTATTTTATAAAATTACAATTTGTTTATCGTTTAAGATATTTTAAAGGAAACAACTTTCAATGTAACATAAACTAACAAAAAGCCAAACAAATACCATTTACTTTTACAATATAATTAACAAACTAAAAAAAAATATGAGTACATTTTCTACCTGGATAAGAACCTCTCACACCGTAAAATTTGCTGCAGTAGGCATACTGGTTTTATTATTACTGTTTCCAACTTATATGATACAGGGATTGATTTCTGAACGACAATCGCAAAGCCAGAACGTTATTAACGAAATCAGCAGTAAGTGGGGCTATGATCAGACCATAGCAGGGCCGATTATCAATATTCCTTTTAAAGAAGTGGTGGCTACACAAAATGATAAAGGTCAAATGGTATATACCAATACAATAAGCACCATGCATTTTTTACCAGATCAGTTAAATATATCTGGTAACGTAAATACCGAACTTAAGCACAGAAGTATATACGATGCCGTTGTATATTCTACTGAATTAACCATTAAGGGAAGTTTTAAAAAGATTGCTGTAGAAAAACTGGGTATTGCCGCAGAGAATGTACTTTGGGAAAAAGCGTATGTTTCTTTTCATATTCCGGATTTGCGTGGCATCAATAAACGGGTTATGTTGAACTGGAACAATGACAGCATTGAACTAAATCCAGGAATTGATGACAATGACATTCTGATAAGCTCAAATAACAGGTATCATTCGACTGAGTCTTATGACCGTTACTCGACTGAAGGTATGCCTGTAAAAGCTAGTGGAAACGGCTCGTCCGGTTTAAGTGTAAAAGTCAATGTGGAAGATGCAGGTGCTGTAGATTTCAGTATGACATTAGACTTAAACGGAAGTTCGTCCTTGTATTTTATTCCAATTGGTAAAAAAACCAATGTATCGCTGACTTCTGCCTATAAAACACCAAGTTTTGATGGCGCATTTATAACAGACAGTAATACTTTAGACAGTAAAGGTTTTAAAGCAAACTGGAAAGTGCTGAATTTAAACAGGAATTTTCCGCAGGAATGGACGAACAGCGCTTATAATATTTCTGAAGCAGCATTTGGTGTTAACTTACTAATTCCTGTAGATCATTATCAGAAAAGTATGCGTTCTGCTAAATATGCCATTATGTTTATTTTGCTGACTTTTTTAGTGTTTCTCTTTACAGAAATTCTAAACAGATTTAAAATTCATCCTGTACAGTATTTATTAGTTGGGCTGGCTTTAATAATTTTTTACACCTTACTGCTTTCTATATCTGAACATATTGGATTTACCTGGGCCTATTTAATTTCCAGTGGTGCAATTATTTTACTGATTTCTTTGTATTCTAAAACCATCTTTAAGGAAAACCGACTTATGGCTTTGCTTGCAGGGATTTTAATCATTCTATATGGTTTCTTGTTTGTGATTCTGCGATCAGAAGATTATGCGTTATTAATCGGCAGCATTGGATTGTTTATCGTGTTGTGTGTCATCATGTATTTGTCGAGAAAAATAAAATGGTATGGTGATGATGCAAACGAACAGCTTGGATAAAACTGTCAAATTAGAAAACAAAAAAAGACCTGACAAAATAACTGTCAGGTCTTTTTTTTGCATACTTTCAGATTATTCAAAAATGAAATACAAACCTATAAAGATGAAAACAAGTGCAATACTGGTTAAACCATACAGCATAAATCCTCTGAATTCAGGTAAGAGGTCCAGCATGGTAAATACGCAACTCAAAAAACCGATAAATGCGCCGATTCCGGTGAGCATAAATCCGGTATTTTGCTTTTCATCATTTGCTTTCTTTTTACAGAAATTTAATACCTCAATTATTTGCAGGCTATCCATTCCATTTATACGTAAATCATTAACTATTACATCCTCAGAACCATTGGTTGATTTCCATTTACAGTAGAAATCTTCATAAATTAAATTAGTTTCAGCCATGGTGTTTAATTTAAAATTTACTTTGCAATAACTTAAAATTAAACTAAAAAATGTAAAAATCAAAACATTTTTTAGAAAAAAAGAGACCGCTGTGGAGATTATATAGTGGGCATTACTGGATTCGAACCAGTGACTTCTACCTTGTCGAGGTAGTGCTCTAAACCAACTGAACTAAATGCCCTGTATGTTAAAACTCATCCGTTACACAACCTTCGCTGGCAGAAGAAACTGTTTTAGCGTATTTATACAAAATTCCTGAAGTAGCTTTCAGTGCAGGTGCTTTCCAGGTAGTTCTTCTGTTATTTAATTCTTCTTCACTTATCAAGACATCAATGGTATTGTTTACTGCATCGATTAAAATAGTATCACCATCTTTTACCAATGCAATATTGCCGCCATTTTGCGCCTCAGGTGTAACGTGTCCAACCACAAACCCATGTGAACCGCCGCTGAATCTGCCATCTGTAATCAATGCCACTTCTTTACCTAGTCCCTCACCCATTAGCACGGAGGTTGGTTTCAGCATCTCCGGCATTCCAGGTGCACCACGCGGACCGATATATCGAATGACGACCACATCACCAGCCACGACTTTCTTTTCTTTCATCGCATCAATGGATTGTTGTTCGGTATCAAAACATTTCGCCGTTCCCTCAAAACGTTCTCCTTCTTTTCCGGTGATTTTTGCAATGGCACCTTCACTTGCCAGATTACCATATAAAATACGAATATGACTGGATGGTTTAATAGGATTGGCTACAGTATGTAATAAATCCTGTCCTGCTGTCAAATCAGGCAAATCTGCTAAATTTTCTGCCACGGTTTTGCCGGTCACCGTCATGCAATCGCCGTGCAGCATACCTTCTTTCAATAAATATTTCATCACACCGGGCACACCTCCGATTTTATGTAAGTCTTCCATTACATATTTTCCGCTTGGACGGAAATCTGCCAGCATCGGCGTCGTATTTCCTAAGCGGACAAAATCATCCAGCGTTAGTTTGACGCCAATAGTTTTTGCCATAGCAATTAAATGCATCACTGCATTGGTGCTGCCACCTAATACAATAACTAATCGAATAGCATTTTCAAATGCCTTAAAGGTCATGATATCGCTTGGCTTAATATCTTTTTCCAGCAAATTTTTAATGGCAGTTGCTACCTGTTTCAATTCATTTTTCTTGTCATCACTTATTGCCGGATTGCTTGCAGAATAAGGCAAGCTCATTCCCAATGCTTCGATAGCGGATGCCATCGTATTGGCAGTGTACATTCCGCCACAGGCACCTGCACCCGGACAAGCATGGTCTATAACACCTTTGTAGTCTTCATCAGAAATAGTTCCTGCAAATTTTTTACCTAATGCTTCAAAAGCAGAAACTACATCAAGCGTTTCGCCTTTATATTTTCCAGGTGCTATTGTTCCGCCATACACCATCAGCGATGGTCTGTTTAATCTGGACATTCCCATGATTACACCAGGCATATTTTTATCACATCCTGCAATAGAAATAATTCCGTCATAAAACTGAGCACCTGCGTTTGTTTCAATTGAATCGGCAATCACTTCTCTGGAAACCAAAGAATAGCGCATACCTGATGTTCCCATTGAAATACCGTCACTTACACCAATTGTATAGAAATTCAGCGCTACCAAATTTTCCTGTGAAACTAATTTTTTAAGATTGGCGGCCAATGCATTCAAGTGCATATTACATGGGTTACCGTCCCACCCCGTGGAGGCTATTCCTACCTGAGCTTTCTTAAAATCTTCATCTGTTAAACCGATTGCATGCAACATTGCCTGTGCAGCTGGCTGAGTTGGATCTTGTGTAACTGTTTTGCTGTATTTATTTATTTCCGACATGTTTTATCTATTGACGCTAAAAATAAGAATATTTTCAATCAATTAATGCAGAGATTCAGGTTGTTTCCTAAAAATAACGGAAATGAAGATTTGTGCATAACTATATGAATAGGCTATGCAACTTTAATGTTAAATTTATGTGAACTAAGCTTGAGTTATGGCAAACAAACGAGTAGATATTGACTTGCACAAGTACTTTGTAGCAATCTTTTTTACGGTAATGCTTACCTTGTTTTTGATTGTTACTTTTGTGAAGTAGTTATACCTTGTTGATAGCTTCTGGCAATTAACAAAGTAAATAGCAACCAGCTGCTATTGAAATTGTTATTCCAATAGTTTGTAAAAATGTCATTTTATTCAATGCAATCCCAATTAAAATAAAAATAAACAGTCTGAAAACTTCGGCATAGTCTGCCCATTTTTTATTTTCCAATAATGCAATATTAACAGTAAAACTAAAGGCAACCAAGAAAGCAAATGGAATAAACATCAGCCAATTTTGCGTTTCCTGATAGTAATTCACTAACAGAAATCCAGACAATGCAGATAATAGAAAATTAAAAATAATGTAGCAATTTTTCAAAATTGGAAGTTTTTCAACCGCAGTTGATGGCAAAAATTTAGTACGTTTAAAAATTCCTATTCTGTCTGACGGCACAAAATCTGGTCTGCCGAAAATAACTTTAATTTTATTTTTAAAACCGTTTGTCAAAAAAATAACTTAAAAATATGTAGGTGATGGTGCAAATTAATTATGATAGAATTTTGTGTTTGAACAGACACCGTAATGCCATAATCTACAACTTCCGATTCAGGTTCAAATGTATCAAAAAGCTTGTCCCAAAAAACACATTTCTTGGAATAGATATTACCTGTTGAAGTTTGGACACAGACATCTTAATTATATAAAGAAAAATTAAAAATACTCTAAAAAGTTTGTGTCTTTTCCTGAAACGATTCGTTTGTAGCGGTTATGCAATAAATGACCAATAGTATCTTCCCATTGCAATTTCATTTTATGACCGTTAATGCTTTCTATACCGGCAACTTCTGCCGCAGTTCCTGTAAAAAAGGCACCATCTGCTTCAATGACATCTTCAACGCCGAATTGCTTTTCTACCACATCAATTCCCATTTGTTTGGCAATATCAATTAAGGTAGCCCTTGTTATGCTTGGAAAAATATTGGTGATTGGCGGCACAATCAGCTTTCCGCCTTTTTCCATAAAAAAAGAAGCACCTGGACCTGTTGCTATATATCCTTCTACATCCAGCAACAATGCATCGTCATAACCTTTCTGATGTGCTTCACGTGTAGCAAGAATAGAATTTACATAATTTCCTGTCACTTTTATATCTACCGGCATCGTTCTAGGGTGCGGTCTTCGCCAGGAAGACACCAGTACTTTTAAATGATTGGAGGGATAATAACGATTCCATTTCCAGCAAGTCATCAGGAAGTTTGGCTTATCTGCATCGGTTGCACGTAAGGTCATATTTTTATCCATTAATACTAAAGGACGAATATAGGCTTCACGCATGTCATTTCTTTCCAGCAGTTCGTATGCAATATTAATCAGCTCCTGAACAGAGTATGGCATCTGAATATTTAGCTTTTCAGCCGAATTGGTAAGTCGCTCAAAATGCCGTTTCACTTTAAAAATGTGAGGTCCTTGTTGAGCATTATACGCTCTCAATCCTTCAAAAACACCATAACCATAATGCAAAGTCTGATTAAAAGGGCTTATTCTGAAATCTTTAACATTTTTAAATTCTCCATTAAAGAAAAGAATGGATTTCTCGTTGTGGTATAACATGCTGAAATTTATAAAATTTTAATTATAAATGGTAAGAATTGATTAAAAATTATCTTTTTATAATCTGCATCAATCAGTTTTTACAGGTTCACATACAATGCAGATAGTGAAGCACTGCCTAAATAAATATATTTTTGTAGTTTTGAGGTTTATGAATACACCTATGAAACAACCGCCAAGATGGAAATTTGCCGTGATGGTTTGGGCAGCCATTTATCCAACCATTACCATTACGCTGTTCTTAATTGGTCCTTATGTAAAAGATTTCCCTTTACCACTTCGGACACTTACTTTAACACTGATCATGGTTCCGTTGATGGTATTTGTACTGATGCCATTTCTTCAAAAACTGCTGGCAAAATGGTTGTTTAAATAACCCGCTATTTTCCTTATTTTTGCAATATGCTTACACAGGGATTTTCCGTTTTAACTATTATCATTATAGCGTTTATAGTTTTTGATTTTGTATTAGATTTCATTTTGAATACCCTAAATTCCAAGACGTGGGATTTACCCATTCCTTCAGAACTGGAAGGAATATACAACGAAGAGCAATATGAAAAAGCGCGTCAATACCATAAAGCAAAAGAACAACTAAGCATTATAACAACAGTATTCAGCACCCTACTGATAATTGCATTTTTATCATTAAAAGGATTTGCTTTGGTGCATATTCAAATTGAAACCATTACGTCCTCTCCTGTTTTGCAGGCACTCTTGTTTTTCGGTGCATTTTCGGTTGTTTCAGATATTATTGGACTTCCTTTTGAGCTCTATGGTATTTTTGTAATAGAGGAAAAATTCGGATTTAACAAAATGACCTGGAAGACATATATCGCTGATAAACTGAAAGGATATTTATTAGGAGCTATTATCGGCGGTGTGCTCTTGAGTTTATTTGTTTGGTTCTTTATGCTATCAGGAAGCAACTTCTGGATATATGCCTGGATTTTATTTTCTGTTTTTACACTTTTCTTTACGATGTTTTACACCAGCCTGATTGTTCCGATATTTAACAAATTAAATCCGTTAGAAACCGGTTCACTCAGAGAAAAAATTGAAGCTTTTGCTAAGAAAGTAAGTTTCCCGTTAACGAATATTTTTGTGATAGATGGCTCAAAAAGAAGTACTAAAGCAAATGCATATTTCAGTGGATTAGGCAGCAAAAAAACAATTGTTTTATACGACACCTTAATCAATGAACAAACAGAAGAAGAATTAGTAAGTGTATTGGCACACGAGGTTGGCCACTATAAAATGAAACATATCCAAAAAGGCATGGTAATCGGCGTTTTGCAGATGGGTGCCTTATTGTTTCTTTTATCTTTGTTTATTAATAAACCGGCATTGACACAGGCACTTGGATTACAAACAGACGTTCCCGTTTTTCATTTGGGATTGATTGCCTTTAGCTTGCTATACAGTCCTTTTTCAATGATAACCGGCATTTTCATGAATCTTCTTTCCAGAAAAAATGAATTTGAGGCAGATAATTACGCAAAAGAAAACACCGGCACCGGAGCACATTTAATAACGGCATTACGAAAATTATCTGCAAACAACTTATCCAATCTCAATCCCAATAAATGGTATGTATTCTTTCATTATTCACATCCGCCATTGCTCGAAAGAGTTAGAAATTTGATGAAATAATTGAAAAAGTGAACAATGAAACGTATCGAGTTAAAATATTATTTCATTGTATTACTGTGTGTATTTCAATATTCTACAGCACAAGCTCAGAAACTGATTTCGAAACCTTTTACCGGACATACCACATCAAATGAGATTACTATTTGGTGTATGTTCAAATATGCCGATACGGTTTATATTAAAAACTCGGATGGACAGGTGAAAACGATACCCTTTAACAAAGCAGAAAGTTTCCGAAATTACCTTCCTGTAAACTGTAAATTCAGTAATCTGATAGAAAACAAAACCTATCAACTGGAATATTCGTTTGACAATAAATTATATTTTCCATTGCATACGGTTAGCACTACCAGTGATACTATTCGAAATTTTTCATTTTTAGCTGGTTCTTGTGCGTTTGTACCAACCGGATTTAATGGCGCAATAAAACCGTTTACCAGTTTGAAGATATTTGATTACATGCAAAAAGATTCTTCAGATTTCATGTTATGGTTAGGCGATAATCTATATTATATTCTTCAACGACAACAATACAAAGCACAATTAAAACGAAATATAAAAACCAGAAAAAACAAAAAGCTGAGTGCTTTTCTTCATACCAAGCAACACTACGCCATTTGGGACGACCACGATTACGGCACAAACAACAGCAACAGCAGTTTTAAATACAAAAAATCATCCCTGAATATTTTCCATCAGTTCTGGCCAAATCCGGAAAATGATTCATTCAACTATTATACTTTCAAAAAACAAGATGCTCAGTTTTTTATGCTCGATGATCGATATAATAAACAAACAGAAGCCATAGTTTTAGGCGAAACCCAACTTAATTGGTTAAAAAATGAATTACTGCATTCAACAGCTGTTTTCAAATTTATAGGAATTGGCATGCAGGCGCTCAATCCATTGAGCACTATGGAATGTTTTTACAAGGCAACAAATGAATACAATTCACTCATTCAATTCATTAAAGAAAATCACATTTCAGGTGTTCTGTTTATTTCCGGCGACCGCCATCATGCCGAACTCATTCGCTTACAGGAAAAGGATGTTTATCCCTTATATGATTTTACCACTTCGCCATTAACGATGTATCCGGTTAAAATTTCGAAAAAAAGTGTAGAATATACTAATCCGTATAAAGTGAAGGATACTTATTTCCCTTCTTATAATTATGCTAAAATTTCCGTGACCGGAGAAACAGGAAACAGGAAATGTACGATGGAATTAAAGGACAAAAAAGGGAAAATTGTCTGGAAATATGAAATTCCGGAAACTGAAGTACAGCTCATCAATGGTCAACAATAGATTAATTCGCTAATTTTCAATGAGTTAACAAAAAGAGCCGATGTAACTATGGATAACATGTGGACTTAATAAAAAATCAACATTCTAACTATAAAAATCAGGAATTAATTGCTATCTTTGCAACTCCAAAAAAACAGAAAACATGTACGCAATAGTAGAAATAGGTGGTCATCAGTTCAAAGTAGCACAAAATCAGGAAATTTTCGTGTTAAAGTTAGATGGCAATGCAGGCGATAAAGTAAACTTCGACAAAGTATTGTTGATTTCAGGTGATGCAGGCACTAAAGTTGGTGCTCCAACGGTTAGCGGTTCTTCCGTATCAGCAACTATCGTTGAACATCAGAAAGG
>JBIKPT010000048.1:0-16844 GCA_044357355.1 Chitinophagales bacterium | reverse complement strand
ACATTTTTATATCAAATTTTCGTAATTGGATTTAGTTGACAAACATCAATACTCTGATGTAACTTTGTAATGTCAAATATTGACAACAAATTAAATCTTTTTAAAAATGGAATTCGCACAAAAATTTAAAGAAGCTGTAGACAGCTTTACTGCTGAAACAAAAGCAAACGTTACTGAGTTACGTTACAATGTAGAAAACACAGTAAAAAACGCTGTAAGTGAGGCAAAAGAAGAAGTTGAGTTACAAAAAAACCACTTCAAATCAACATCTGAAAGAATTCAGGCTAAATTGAAAGGTCCTTTCACATTAGAGAAAGTTCAGGCAGATGTTAAAGAAGAAGCTAACATTTTAGTAGCTGATTTAAAAACTACGTTCAACAGAAATGCTGACCGAGTTAAAGGTTTATTCAATGATGCATCTGCAAAAGTTGAACACCAGGTGAAAGAAGTGAAAGCTGAAGTTAAAAAAGCAACCGCTTCAGTTAAATCAAAAGCGAAAGCAAAAGCATAATCGTAATTTGTAGATTAGCATTTTTAAAAAGAGCCGCCAACATAAAGAGCGGCTCTTTTTTTATTATTTTTGTGTCAAAAGCTAAATACATTATAAAAAGCATTACAAGATAATATGAGAATAGTTGGCTACATAGAACATCCGGTTGTAAAAATCACCGTGATGCAAATGAATAACAGGTTTGTATTAAAGTTAGAAGCTAATATGCTGGAACAAACGTATAAGTTCAACGAAGACGACAATCTCAGAACGATGGCAGATATTAAAAAGATGGTAGATGAAACATTTTTAAATGAATGTTTAAAACGATTTTCGGACATGAATAAAAGCCGCGGTGAAACCTATCAGCGGAATATACAGTAAAGTGAGAGTGAGAGTGAGAGGGAAAGTGAGAGTGAAAGTGAAAGTTTGTTAATTGCTATCGACAAAATCAGGCTTTTTAGAATTTCCTTTTACAAATTCTTTTGCAATAACTTCTGCCGTTTCTCTTCCTGAACGCAATGCAGATTCCATGCTTCCAACGGATAAACTGTCGCCGCAGGCATAAACCGACTGGCTGATTTTTTTAGTAAAAGTAACCTCATCTAAAATTGGTTTAAACGGCATAGCATACTTAATGTGATATGTTTTCAAATGTTGCCAGTCCATCACTTTTAAACCAAACCATTCTGATAATTCTGTCAGACATTTTACTTCCAGTTCTTCATCGTCCAGGTCGTGCTCTTTAACGAAATTTACAGCCACTAAATGTTTACCTGTTGGCGCATATTCAGGATGCAATAAAGATGGCACAAAAACATGGTTCACTAAAGTGGTACCATTATCGCCATTTAAAATAACAACCGGTTTACTTAAAGGTGCTTTATCTGTAGAAAAATACAAAGTAGAAACATGTGAACATTCAGCCGGCATTGCTTTTTCTCCAATGATGGAATTCGCATCTATGGCATTTGTTGCAATCAGCACAAATTTAGATTCTAAAAAATCACCATTGATTAACTCAACACCATTTTCGGTTACTCTGCGTACTTTAGTTTTAAATGAAATGGTATTTTTATCTAACTTTTCAGCAATTGAAGCAGCAATTTTACCAATTCCATCTTTTGGCAAAGCCACATGATCCTGGAACAAAGACTTCAGATATACTTTAGAAAATCTGGATGAAGATTGCAGATTATAATCAAATATATTGGCTGCCAGCATTGGCCTGAAAAATGAATCTATCAGCCTCTTGCTGAAACCGCTTTTGGATAAATATTCAAATGTAGATGAATCCTGTTCTTTTACCAGTTTACCATAAGCGGTTGTCTTCAGTTTGGCATACAAACCAAACAACCGAATCTTATCTGAAAAACTGGCATTTTTTGCCATCGCTGTAGAAACGGTATCCAAAGTCTGGTACACAGGATTCGTAAAAAGATTAAAAGTACCCTGATAGCGCAATAAATAACCGGGATAACAATTCTTTAAAGCTAAATCGTTAATATTAATAATCTTAGATAACTCAGTGGTGGAATGGTGATAAAAATGCACACCTCTGTCCAGCGTAAAACCATCCATTTTATCGGAACGCGCTCTGCCACCAGCTTGAGAAGAAACTTCCAGTACTTTTACGGTAAGTCCTTTCCGCTGCAAATAATATGCTGCCGACAAGCCGGAAAAGCCTGCTCCTATAATTATAACATCAACTGGTTTCATTTCGGGAAAGCAAATATAGCAAATACTATACTACATCATCTCTATTGAGATTAACTATGCATTAAGCGAAGTTTATGATTACTATTCCAATGGTTGATTACCAGTAAATTATGGAATCTTCACAATAATTGGTGGTGTGGTGATTACATTACTCTGGTGATTGGCACGATCTGTAATGTAAATTTTATACGTAAAGGTATCCACGGTAATACCTTTAAATCCGAAATATGCTTCATAAGAATTAAATAATGCTTCAGACAATTTAATTTCAATGGTTCCGTCTATGGCATTGGTTGTTCCTTTTTTGGGTATCGTTGGAATAATATAAACATTATCTGTGCTGAAAAAGGTGGTATCACGCTGATTTCTGTAAATAATAAACGAGGTGGAGTCCTGATTATTGCGCTTGCCGAGGTCGCCGTCACCATCCGTAAATCTCAGCACTAAATTACCGGCATCGCCTAACGTGAAAACCTCATTCGGTTTGTCAAACCTTTCAAATTCAAGCGTTGGAATAATCGGATATTCCGGTGCTTTGTAGCAGGAAATAAACCCTAACAAAAAAACAGTAATTATGACGGTAAGTTTTAACTTCATAAGATTTCTTATACCTTTGTTTCGTGCAATCATCGGTTTCAAAAATACACGAAAAAATCTTTTCTGACGACAATTTTAATTTTGAAGAAATTGCACTTCAGCTTTTCAAATTCCAATATACACACAATTTAGTTTATAAGCAATTTGCAGATTACCTGAGAATAAACGTTTCGAATGTTCAAACTGTTCAGCAAATTCCATTTTTACCGATAGAATTTTTTAAAACACATCGCATTATAAGTAGTAACGCCAAACCGCAAAAAATATTTGAAAGCAGTGGCACCACCGGACAAATTACGAGCAAACATATGGTGACCGACTTAAAATTATATGAAGAAAGTTTTGAAAAAGGATTTGAGCAGTTTTATGGCAATATAGAAGACTGGACAATTTTGGCTCTTCTTCCATCCTACTTAGAGCGCGATACTTCATCATTAGTTTATATGGTTGATGACTTAATTAAAAAAAGTAAAAATCCAAATTCTGGGTTCTTCTTAAATAATTTAGATGAGTTAGCCATAAGAATAAAATCTCAAATCTCAAATCCTAAATCTCAAATCTTATTAATAGGTGTCACGTTTGCTTTACTTGACTTTGCCGAGCAATTTCCGATGGATTTATCGGATGTGATCATTATGGAAACCGGTGGTATGAAAGGCAGACGCGAAGAAATGACCAGAGATGAAGTACATGCAATTTTAAAGAAAGCATTTAAGGTTAAAACGATACATTCTGAATATGGAATGACCGAATTATTATCACAAGGCTATTCTAAAGGAAACGGAATTTTTGAAACACCCAAATGGATGAAAATTCTGAAACGAGATATTTACGATCCGTTCCATGTCACTGAAACAAAAGGTCGTGGCGGACTCAATGTAATTGATCTGGCAAATATTTATTCCTGTGCATTTATTGCTACGCAAGATTTGGTCAATATTCTATCTGCAACTGAATTTGAAATTTTAGGAAGACTTGATAACAGCGATATTCGTGGTTGTAATCTGATGGTGTCGATGTAAACTTAAGACATCATTTCAATATTAAGCATAAAGAATAAGGCAATTTATTTCCACCCTTTAATTTCCTGCAGCACCCGTTTTAAAGGCAATCCCATCACATTGAAAAACTCTCCATCAATTTTTTCTACACCAACATATTCCTGAATATTGTAAGCACCCGCTTTATCCAGTGTTTCAAATTTCTCTACATAGTGCCAGATTTCATCATCTTTTAAATCTTTGAAATGGACTTTTGTATGTTCTGAAAAGGAAAGCTGTTTTTTATTTTTACGAATGCTAACACCTGTTATCACATCGTGCACTTTACCATTCATCGATTTTAAGTATTTGAAGGCAATGTCTTTATTTTTTGGTTTTCCAACTAATTTCTTGTCGTGAATAACGATGGTGTCTGCACAAATAATAAAATGTTGATCCTCACCTACGTAAGAATACACATCATGCATCTTAAGTTTGGAAAGATATTCCGGCACCTGATAAAAATCCATAGTGTAAGGAAAATGCTCTGCCACTTTTGGTCGAACAATTTCAATATCAAAACCGGCATCTGATAATATCTCAAATCGTCTCGGTGATTGAGAACCTAATATAATTTTTGTTGGTTTTTGCATTCGTTTTAGAATAGCTTATTTATGGAATTGATGTATTGCACAAACAGATACGGACCGTATCCTCCACTTCGAAAATACAACATTGATGCTATACCAAGAACCATAAAAACCTTTATTAAATTGCTAATTAAATGGTAGTTTTTACTGGAATCAGCTTTAAAAATTAAAAAAATAAGTACTAAAAGTGGCAAAATCAACCCAAATCCAATAAAATAAGATACATTTTTAAGATTTACCTGTGGAAAAAACCAGGCAAAGGAAATCAACAAACCCATCAACAAAAAGATTAGCAAGTAAGCAGTCAACTTTGCACCTTTTATACCAAATACGATTGGAATTGTTTTCGCATCGTATTGCTCATCTCCTTTCATATCTTCAATATCTTTAATCAATTCTCTTAAAAATGTAGTGAGAAATGCAAAAGCGCCATACATTACAGCAGCAATTGCAACACCACTACGAATGTAGGATTCATTTGCAGTTAGTTGGCCTTTGTAACTACTTTCAAACAAGGCAATCAGCAAGATGGTAAAACTCGTGCATAAGGCAATCATAAAATTGCCAACGATTAGTTGTTTCTTGAACGTATGTGCGTAAAAATTGAGAATAACCATCACTATAACCGGCAAGGTGGCTAATCTGAAATTTTTGGTCATAAAAGCAAGTATCAGTGTGCATACAACGCCTAAAACACATAAAAACTTATAAAAATTATATGCGTCTGTCTCAGAAACCTGGTTAGATATTATGACTTTATGTGGCTTATTAATGCTGTCAATATCCACATCAAAAATATCATTGATCACATATCCACCGGCTGCAATAAAAACGGTAGCAAGCACTAGCAATAGAAATTCAAGATTACTTAAAACGGCACTTACATAAAATAATTTATACGGCGAAGCAGTCACCAGACAAAGTCTGAAGAGATACATGGTTACAATAATAATTAACAAGTTAAGCGGACGAATCAGTTTTATATAACCCATTTTTTTAATTTAAATTTTAGTATTCAGATATAATATGTTAAATTAATCGTTCTAGACAATTTAGTTCACGGCTAAAAATTACTCATTCAATAAAAACCATTTTTCCTGCACTTTCAACACGATTTCTATCACTTCACGCACACAAGCATCACCGCCATTTCTATTGCATATATAATCAGCAATCGCTTGAATTTCCGGTACTGCATCTTTCGGACAACATTTTAAACCGCATAGTTGCATGGCATGATAATCCGGAATATCATCTCC
Organism: Chitinophagales bacterium; assembly: GCA_044357355.1. Lineage (GTDB taxonomy): Bacteria > Bacteroidota > Bacteroidia > Chitinophagales > JADIYW01 > JADJSS01. Next base: position 11,149 of record JBIKPT010000048.1, on the reverse strand, counting down.
AATGTATAACACATTTTCTGCAGAAATATTTTCAGCCGTTAAAAATTCAATTAATACTTTAACCTTATCGCTGACACGGTAATAATTATGCTGCACACCTAATAATTCAAAACGTTTGTGAACAGCAGCAGAAGTGCCACCGGTAATTATGCAAGTGCTATAACCACGCTCGATAGCTGTTTTTAAGGCAAACCCATCTTTTGCATTGAACGTTCGCATTAAATCACCAGACTCTGATGCAATTAACTGATTATTGGTAAAAACACCATCTACATCAAAAACAAATGCCTTAATATGTTGTAATTTTTCAAGAAAATGTTGTTTTCCCATGCTGCAAAGATACATTTTGAATAGATATTGACCAACAATACCACCTATTGGGTATGTTTACTATTGATTTTGGTATTAAATTTGATTAAAATTGAAAAAACAATACTTATGAAAAAACTTAGCTTACTTTTAATTGCATTTTTTACAATTTCATTTTCTGCTGTTGCACAAAATGGCAAGGTGGTTTTGTGTGAAGATTACAACAAATCAGACGGCATACCTACCGGTATTAATAAAAACTGGGATATTGATAAAGAAACCGGAAGTTATGTTTATATAATTTACTCACAAGATGCTAACATAAAAGACAAGCTCATGTTGTACGTGGATAAAAAAAATGACAACGGCAGTTACATTGCATTTGACACGCAGGATTTCTCTTATGACCCAAAGACAGAGAAAAAAAAATGGGCAATGTATGACTATAAATTCTCAGAATCCGGTGATTACAGAGTGTCCGTTATAGGAAAGGGTGACGATGCTTTAGCATTGACCTATACAAACATTGCATACATGAAAGACACTGAAAAGAAAAGTTCAACTTCTGTGGACGATGAAAGTTCTGATACGTACTATTATGAAGATTCTCAAATTAAATTTGGTGAAAGCGCTGATGATAAAGGTGTAATGACCGGCGAAGCAAGTGAGTTTAGATTAAAAAATGGCAAAAAAGAAATTATTTGTCTTTTAGAGCAAGACAAAGACTTAAAATGCACGGAAATAGTGGTGAGTGTTTATTTTGGTGATGATTACAAAGAATTAGTTTCTGAAGAAACGTTTACCGTTGGAAGTTTAGACTGGAACTGGATAAAAGTTCCTATTAATGTTACCAAAGTTGGCAAATACGTAGTTGACATCTACAATCAAAACGATACTTTTATTAATTCTGCATATTTTGAAATTAAGTAGTGCATTTTATTTTTCTTAGCTTCATAAAATTTTAGTCATTTGACTTCAGAAAAAATGATTTATATTTAAAGTAATTACAGAAGTTATTGAGACTACTTATTTTTTTCATTTTATTTTTCCTGTCCAATCAAGTGGTTGCACAAAATAAATTATTGCTGTGCACTGATTATGAACGGAATGGCAATTACAAAGGTGCATATACTGAATGGCAAATTGCAAAAGGCGGCAATTTCATGTATCTGTTTTATGAATCAGCCAAACCCGTTGAGGATACTGTTTTCGTTATGATTCATAAAACATACAATCGTAAGGATACCACTTTGATGGAATATGACCATTATTATCTCGTGCCCGATGCCTCTGAAAAATTTGCAGTTAATAAATACATTTTCACAAAAGCAGGCAAGTACAGAATTACCGTTTTCGACAGAAACAACACTCAACTTGCACCTGCCTTTTTTGCAAACATAAACCTAATTGAAGACAACTATTCTGATCTGCATTTTGTGGATACCTGGTATTACAGAACTTCCACGATAGATTTTTATGAAAAAACAGTTGGTGACAGTATGATTGGGAAAAACACCGTTTTCAATTTAAATCCTGCTGATAAAAATATTATCTTAAGAATAGAACAACAAAATAAACAGCCTTTTAAATCAAGTCATTTTTATTGCAAAATATATTCAGCAGATGAATGCCATGAACTTATTGGCACTGACACTTACTATATAGATGAAAATTGGCACTGGACGTATATTTCTGTCAATTTAAATCAGAAGGGAAAATTTAATGTAGAATTATACAATGATGATGATGTTTTCATCAATAGTGCGCAGTTGGAAATAAGATAAATTACCAAACGGCATGATGATCTTCCACCACACCTAAGGCGGCAAACTTCTCTTCTTTGCCATCAATAACAATGGTACCGTCTAGCGTTCCGAAAGGTTGTATAAATTTACTTTTCATTATAAATGCATTGACATTTTCCCTTCTGGCACCACGTGGCGACAGATGACAATTTAAAATCCCATCCGTCGTTTCAATCAGCCAGTCGGTTTTATCATACGGTTCCTGCAACGTAAATTTCGCATTGGACAATAATTGTTTCTGACCATCCACCCATAAAATATTTTCCATGTTTGCATTAAATCTATCCACCAGATTAACGGCAATAATTTTTCCAGATTCTGTATTTCCAATAAAAGATAACCAGTTCCAGATAGTTTGACGAGGTGGATATCCTTTGGTAAAATCTATGGAACCGTAATTTCCGCTCGTTGCATAGGTACTAACGCCGCCGTTGTTAATTTGTACTTTCACCGGCACACAAATATTTTTATAGGTAAAATTAAAAGGTCTGCCGTCTTTCGAAGGTGCAACAATACTAGCACCATTAGTATTATTTTCAGCTTCAATATACATTTTATACTTGCCGATATATTGCATCGACATTTTACCATTTTGCGTTTTGATTGAGTAATTTCCAAGTTTCCATTCGCTGTATAAATTCGGATTAAAGTCATTGGCAAACCCTAAAGGAACCGTTGTTTTATCTTCTTCAAAAATGCCATCTTTCAATGAATAAAAATAAGAAAATGCCGTTGCTACCATACCTGCATCAGCGATGGCAAAACCACAAATCAACTCAGGACTAAATACGCCAAAAAACACCCAGGCTTTTCGTTCCGTTCTTCTTTTTTTTGCCAGAAAACCTTGTTTATCCCAATTAGCAGTATCCACATTTGAAATTAAATCATCATACACACCAAATGGAATATGCGTGTTATTGGCAAATAAAGAATGTTGTTTTGGCTGTATCATTTTGGCTTATGGTTTAGAATTATATTTTAAAACTTTGCAGAGAATAAATATACAGAAGAATTTCTAAAATCCAGGTTAACAAAGAGCAACAAAAAGAAGAAACATGCACTTGTCATCATTTTCTATATGTCTATTCATATTACTTACTTGCATTTTGACAAACACAAATCATCCCAATAAATCACTGATAAATTTATTTTCAAATTTTCCAGCAGGATCCATTTCCTCTTTTAACTTTTTAAAATCAGCCATTTTTTCGTATTGCTGATGTAAATAGTTTTTATCCATTGTAAACTCCTTGCCCCAATGCGGTCTTCCATTGTATTTCTTAGCAAATGCTTCATATTCAGGTAAAACCTTATCCCATTTTTCATGTGCATAATTGTATAAACCCAACCAAATGGCGTCGCGTTTATAACATGCACTCAGCCAGAAATCATCGCCTTTTGTAAACCGTATTTCCTGGATAAAATTCAGGTTATATTTATTTTCAGTGATGAAATTTTTATACGCTCTAAGTATTTCTTTAGCTTTTGAAATTTCAAATGTCCATTCTGTCTCGCGATGCAATGGTGGTTCGGGCACGACATACACCTTATAGCTTTTTTCAATTCTGTCTAAAGGTCCTTTCATATTCCATGTAAGTATGGAATTTAAAGGTTTTGCTATAAATGGAAATAATTTAGCCACAAAAACTAAAAAGCGATAGATAATAACAGATAGCAAATGATCTTTAAGAAAGACCCGAAGCTTGCTGTCGTTTGGTTTTTCATGGGTTCGTTTATACCTGAAAACGATAATATCTTTGCACGGCGGCAACCACCATAATTTAAAGTGATCATTATCTTTCAGATAATCATCCAGTTTATCAATCACCTCATCAAAAGGAAGTGTAGTAGTGTAATCGTGCAGTGTAAATGCATCAGTAACCTGTAACGTAATTTCTGAAATCACACCCAGACATCCTAAATTTACTACACCTGCATTAAATAAATCTGTGTCCTTTTCTTTATTAATGATTTGTTTAGTGCCATCGGCTTTTATCAAACTAAATTCCACCATTTGAGAACCCAGAATCTGAAATTGAATTCCGGAACCATGTGTTCCTGTAGAAATTGCACCGGCAACAGATTGCTGATCGATGGAACCTAAATTAAGTAGTGCTAAACCTTCCTTATCCAGTAAATTATTTAAATGCCAGAGTTTAATACCAGCTTGAACGGTTACTAATTTTAGAGCTTTATCAATCTTGGTTATTTTATTGTAATTATCCAGATTAAGCAATGCTTCATTGGTGGCACATATTCCAGACCAGGAATGACCGGTGCCGACCATTCTGATTTTAGGGTGATTTTTTACAACTGTGATAATTTCCTCTTCTGTTTCCGGCTGAAAAAAATTAGCTACCTGACATTCAACGTTTTTTGCCCAGTTTTTAAAAACATAATTCTGTTGCTGCTTCATGTTTTAAAAGTAGCAAAAAAAAGTAAAACCACTAAACCTTAACGGGTATTTCAAAACCTTAAAAAATAGTCCTTATAGTGAATTAGGGTTTAACCAACTCACCATACAACTCTGCACGTTGTTCTTGCACTTTTTTATCAGTCAGATAATCGTCATACGACATCATTTTATCGAGCATTCCGTTTGGTGTAAGCTCAATTATTCTGTTGGCAATCGTATGTGTAAATGTATGGTCATGAGAAGTAAACACGATTGTTCCTGCGTATTCAATTAAACCATTGTTTAATGCCGTAATGGACTCTAAATCCAGGTGATTGGTGGGTTCATCTAAAATCAGGAAATTGGCATCCTCCATCATGGTTTTACTCATCATGCAACGAACCTTCTCGCCTCCTGATAATACTGTACATTTTTTCAAAGATTCTTCACCGCTGAATAACATACGTCCTAAAAATCCGCGAATAAATGTTTCGTCTTTTTCAGCTGAATACTGTCTTAACCAGTCCACTAAATTCAAATCATTATTCTGAAAATAAGATGAGTTATCATTAGGAACATAAGATTTTGTGATGGTAATTCCCCATTTTATTTCTCCTCTTGTTGCCGGTTGTTCGCCTGCAAGTATTTTAAAGAAATTTGAAACGACTAAACCATCTTTTGAGATAAATGCAATTTTGTCACCTTTATTCACCGTGAACGTTACATCCTTAAATAATTGTGTTCCGTCTTCTAAATTAAATCCAACATTGTGAACATCTAAAATCATGTCACCGGCTTCTCTGTTTTGTTTAAAGAAAATACCCGGATATTTTCTGCTGGATGCTTTTATCTGCTCAATATCCAGTTTTTCCAATGCTTTCTTACGCGAGGTAGCCTGTTTGGATTTAGATGCATTTGCGCTGAAACGAGCAATAAAATCTAATAATTCCGCTTTTTTTGTTTCGTTTTTCTTGTTTTTATCAGCACGTTGTTTTAATAACAATTGAGAGGTTTCATACCAGAAAGTATAGTTACCGGTGTATAAATTGATTTTATTAAAATCTATATCAACGATGTGCGTACACACCATATCCAGAAAGTGACGATCGTGAGAAACAACAATTACTGTGTTTTTAAAATCAGCTAAAAAATCTTCCAGCCATGAAATAGTGTTTACATCCAAATCGTTTGTAGGTTCATCGAGAATCAGAATATCGGGATTTCCGAATAACGCCTGAGATAATAAAACTTTAATTTTATCTGTCGAAGGCAATTCTTTCATTAGTTTATAATGCTGATCTTCTTTCACGCCCAGATTACTTAACAACTCTGCAGCATCACTTTCAGCATTCCATCCATCCATTTCTGCAAATTCGGCTTCCAGATCGCCAACTTTATGTCCATCTTCATCCGTAAAATCAGCTTTGGCATACAATGCATCTTTCTCTTTCATCACTTCATACAACCGTTTGTTTCCCATCATTACAGTATCGAGAACAGTATTTTCTTCAAATGCAAAGTGATTTTGAGACAATACAGACATACGTTCACCAGGAGAAAATTCAATACTTCCTGTTGTGGATTCAATTTCTCCGGAAAGTATTTTCAAAAATGTAGATTTCCCAGAGCCGTTAGCACCTATCACACCATAGCAATTGCCATGCGTAAACTTCACATTCACTTCATCAAACAACACTCTCTTTCCGTATTGAAGTGATAAATTATTAACTGTAATCATAAAATTTTCTGTATTTAGTGCAAAGATACGAATTTTTGTCTGTATGTCGGAAGCGATACATTGCTAGTGATGGAATTTAATATTTTTTTGAAGTGAAATATATAGATTAATAAAAGTGCTCAATAACATGAACAACTCAATCGTATCAAACAATGCTACTCCAAGCATTTAACGATTTTTTGATTTTGTTTTAGTGCTTAATACCGTAAATTACATCAAAATTAATGTATGCAACGCGATTGGTGGAAATGGGGCGACCCGAAAGAAATAAAACATATCAACGACTATCCCAAATTAAAAATATTGGTCGAAGAACGGTGGAAAACTCATTTAAGGGAAGATTTTTTTCCGCCAAAAAAAATTGAACTGCCTCAGCTTTCTGAAAAAAAGAAAGAACAAATCAAAGATATTTTCGCTTCTATTTATCCTAAAAAAATATCATTCAGCGACGATGACCGATTATTTGTTTCACTCGGGAAAAGTTATTACGATGTAATTAGAATTTTTAACGGTCAAGGTTTTATTTCACCTGATGTAGTTATAGCACCAACTACACACGAGGAAATACAATATATTTTAACACAGGCATCTGCCAATAATGTGCAAATAATTCCATTTGGCGGCGGCACAAATGTAGTCGGAGCCTTATCCTTGGATAATTTAGCGGGTAGAACTGAATTAAAATGCACGCTGGATTTACGCAAATACAAGCGAATGCTTCACATTGATGAAGAACATTTAACAGCCACGTTTGAAGCAGGAATCTTTGGTCCTGAATTAGAAAAAATACTCAATGCTAAAGGTTATACTTTAGGCCATTTTCCGCAATCTTTTGAATATTCAACATTAGGCGGATGGCTGGTTACACGTGGTGCAGGTCAGGAATCCACGTATTATGGCAAAATAGAAGATTTAGTGGAACATATAAAAGTGGCCACGCCAGCCGGTACACTGGAAAGCAATCAGTTTACACATGACGCTTCCGGAATTAATGTGTTGCCTTTTTTTACAGGCAGCGAAGGAACGCTTGGCGTAGTAACAGAACTTACTGTAAAAATCAAAAAACTTCCGAAAAATTATCGCTGGATTGTTGGTTTGTTTCCAACTTTTCAAGAAGGCACCGCTTATCTGAAAGAAATTGCACAGGCAGGTGTTAAACCATCTGTAGTTCGATTGTCTGATGCAAATGAAACAAATTTATTTTCCAAAATGTCTTCCTCGGAAGAGCATCCTGGTATTATAAATGACTTGAAAAAAGAAGCACAAAAATTAATTCTACAATGGAAAAATCTGTCCGCGCCTTGTGTCTTAATCATGCGGTTTCCGCAAGGTGAAATCAGTATTTCCTCACAGGTGATTTTTGCCAAAGAACTGGTAGAAAAACATAAAGGAATGTTAGCGCCAACCACTATCGGTGATAAATGGGCCGACAATCGCTTTAAATTACCTTACCTTCGAGATACACTGGTAGAACATTCCATTTATATTGACACTATGGAAACGCTGGTTAACTGGAAAGATATTACAAAACTTCATCAGGCATTAACCAGAGAATTAAATAAAAGTGTTGCTTTTAACAAAAATAAAGGAATCTTTCTGGCACATATTTCTCATATTTATCCGAATGCTGCCTGCATGTATTTTACACTGATTACACCAATGCTTAAAGGAAGGGAAATTGAACAATGGCAGGAACTGAAAGATTTAGTAACCAATACCATAATGCAGCATAACGGTTCCATTTCACATCACCATAGTGTCGGTTTAGATCATCAGAAATGGTACAAAAAATATACGAATACGCTGGCATTGGATATCTTAAAAGCAGTAAAATCTAAGTTAGATCCAAAAGGAATTATGAATCCGGGAAAATTATTTAGCTGATATACCGTTAACAGTTGGCAAATTAAAAACAAAGGTAGAGTTTAATAAATCAGAAATAGACAATCGGCATTCCGCAAAAAAATCAATTATAATCTAAATAAAATGTCAATTAAATTATTATCAACTGTCAACTAAAAAAATCATGAGTCGCCAACATAATATACAGCGTGCCGTTTCTGAACTATTTGACGTAGTGGTAATTGGTGGGGGAATAACCGGTGCAGGAATTGCATTAACTGCAGCCAGAAAAGGCTGGAAAACATTATTGATTGACAAGAATGATTTTGCCTTTGGTACAAGTTCACGATCTGCAAAGATGATACATGGTGGCTTGCGATATCTTCAAAACTTACAAATAAAATTAGTTAAAGAAGCCTTGCATGAACGCGAACACTTATTGAAAGAATATCCGCATTTAGTGAAACCACAGCCATTTTTTATGCCGATATATAAATCACGGCTGAGTAAAATTAAATTAGGTATCGGACTTTCCGGATATGATTATCTCACCGGCGAAAGCAGTATGCCTAAGCATGCTGAAATGGATATGGAAGAAGTAAAAATTCGATTTCCTCAGTTAAAAACGACATCTATGGTAGGTGGTTTTATTTATTATGATGCCAAAACCAATGATGCAAGATTAACCAATGAAGTCATTCAGGAAGCAGCAGATTTAGGTGCTGTAGTTTTGAATTATTTTGAATTAACCAACCTTCAAAAACAAAGTAGTAAAATTAAAAGCATCACCTGCGAAGATAAAATCACCGGAAAAAGTTACACCATTAAATCAAATGTTTTCGTTTCGGCAACCGGAATCTGGACAGATGAATTATTAAAGAAATTTGACAGCGAAGACAAGAAAAAATATCTGATGCCCAGCAAAGGTGTTCATTTAATTGTTTCGGCAGATCATTTTCCGAAAGACTGTGTCATACTGTTACCTACAGCAAATGGCGACGGCAGAATGATCTGGTGCATGCCCTGGGATGACAACCTGAATGTAATAGGAACAACGGATACTGATTATACGGAAGGAAATGATGAGATTTTTATATTAAAAGACGAAATAAACTATATTCTGGAAAGTGTAAATACACAATTAAAAGATAAACAACTTTCAGAAAGTGATATTTTGAGTGTTTATGCAGGTATTCGTCCGCTGGTGAATGATAAAGATGAAAGTAAAAAAAGCAATCAGCGTTCAAGAGATTATCAGATTTGGTGGAATAATGATAATATGTTGACCATTTCCGGCGGCAAACTGACTTCCTTTTTGTCGATGGCAGAAAATTGCATCAAAACTATTGAAGATAAGCACAGTATTCAATCTTCTGACAATGAAGAAATTAAAATAAATTCACTAATTGACAACTTCAAACATAGATATGGAATTAAGAATGCCAGCTTAATTGCCAATATTGCTCAGGAAGACAATGATTTTATTGAAAACTTTAAGCATTACAATTATTCACCTGCTGAAATTATCTTTTTTATTCGCCATCAAAATGCACAAAAGCTGGATGATATCTTAACACGCAGGACACTTATCAGTTATAAAATGAAAGATTTTGATGAAGATTTGGTAAAAACTGTTTCCGAAATTATGGCAAAAGAGTTAAATTGGAGTGCTGAACAAATAAGCTATGATGTAGATTTGTACAGGAAATCATGGAAGCTGATGCATTCGTGGAAGTAACTTTAATTTCAATTTATGAAAATTGCGTTCTTGATTAACGGTACAGCAAAAGGGCTGACAAAACTTACAAAAAGTATTGAACTCACCTTTAAAGAATTCGACCCTAAACTTTTTATTTCTGAAAAATCCGGACATATTTTTCAACTGGCACATACTGCGATTTCCCGTGGTTACGACACCATTATTGTTTGTGGTGGTGATGGCACCCTGAACGAAGGAATTAACGGCATTCTTGATTCATTTAAAAATGGCTTAGGTGTTTCTCCGGATGCATATGACTGGCAAAAAATTGGACAAATTAAAGTCGGTGTACTGCCTTCCGGAAGCGGAAATGATTTTTCCAAAACTATTCATATTACAAAAGAAATAGATTATTTAAAAAATTTAATTTTACAAAAGCGGTCACAATTAATAGATATTGGATGGGTTTCTTTTTTAAAATCAGATAAAGATCCGGGACATCGTTTCTTTATTAATATTACGGATGTTGGAATGGGCGGTGAGGTTGCGCTAAAACTGCAACATAAAATTCCGATGGCTGGTCCGGATATTAATTATTTCTGGGCAATTACATCCACCCTGGCAACATACGATAAAGTAAAAATAAAAGCAACCGGTGAAAATTTTTCCTGGGAAGGAAAAGCTATCAATTTTGTTGTGGCTAATGGAAAATATTTTGGAAACGGATTGGGTGTTGCACCGGATGCCTCCGTGACAGATGGCAAATTTGATATTGTAATTATTGGCGACGTTTCCTTGATGGATTATTTCAAAAACTTAGGTACTGTAAAGAAATGTGAAAAAGTTAAACATCCGGAAGTACACTATTATCAGATGGATAAAGTTACAGTAGAATCAATGGAAAACAGAAAGATATCTATTGATATGGATGGAGAATTTATTGGGTACGCTCCTATGAAGCTGGTGAATCTATACCAAAAGTTGAATTTTATCTGTTAAACTAGTTCAATACATAAAAAAAACGGAAGATATAAATCTTCCGTTTTTTTTATTAATCTGTATACTTTACCACTTAGGACAATTAAACTTATGATGATATGGATTCCGTTTTCCGCAACTTCCAAAACCTATTTTTTTACCGCTTGCTCCTAAAGAAAATGAAAAAGTTAACTGAACATGTAGAAACTGGTCATTGTCTTTTTTATCACCTCTTTGCTGGCCAATTCCACCGGTATTTAGTGTTCCATCTGATTTAAATTGACCTTCCACAAAATTAAAAGCATTATCAGGATATCTTCCGGCATTAGTACGATTTTGTAACGCTTGTCCTTCTGCTGAAAGCGAAGAAATGTCATTTGGAT
>JBIKPT010000198.1:0-4911 GCA_044357355.1 Chitinophagales bacterium | reverse complement strand
GCCAAAGATGGCAGCTTCGGGTTTGATTTTAATGGTATTTACGAAGAAATAAAAACCAACGAATTAATTTCGTATACTATTAGAAGGTGGCAGAAAAGCAAGTATAACCTTTTCAGAAAATGGAAACGAAACTATTGTCACCGAAACGTTTGAAGCAGAAAATGAAAATCCAATCGATATGCAGCGCACAGGCTGGCAAGCCATCTTAGATAATTTCAAAAAACACGTGGAGGCTCATTAACGCCTCCCTTAATCCCTCCTCAAGGAGGGAGACCCGGACAGTGCAAAATATCTTCTATCCTGAAAAATAAAGAGCAATGTACGAAATGTATTGCATGTACGGCTTCCCCTCCACGGGAGGGGATTGAGGGGTGGGTTATAAACACGGCACTCTATCAAACCACGGCTGTGCCTGTTCCAATTGTGCTGCTAATCGGAATAAACCAGCTTCATCGTTCATGCGTGCTGTAAACATGACACCTACCGGTAAATTATCTTGACTCCAATGCAACGGCACCGTCATAGATGGCTGCCCTGTCATATTCGCCAGTGGCGCATACGGTATCCAACCGAAAATTTTCTCTGCCGTTTTTTCAATCAACCCGGTATATTTTACCACAGAAGAAATGCCGAGCGCATTCATCACCTGCAATCCGATTTGTTCTGCAGCACTGTTTTGTAACGCACCTATTTTGAAAGGCTTCATACCTAATGTTGGCGTTAACAATAAATCATATTGCTGATGAAAAGCACCCATGGCGCGGTTGGTCGTATTCCATTTCATTTTTGCCAATGCATATTCATTGGCAGAAAATGATTTTCCTAATTTATACATCAGCCAGGTATTGGGTTCCAGTTCGCTGCGTTTAGGTTTGCTGCCACGCTCTTCACCAATAAAATCTACCGTTGCAGACAATTCACTGCACACCATCGTATAAAAATATTCCGTCAATAATTGTTTGGTATAAGGCAATTTCACTTCTTCCACTTCATGGCCCAATGAACGCAACAATTGCACCGCATTATTTATGGCAGCAATATTTTCAGCATCTTGTTGTCCGTGCTTCTGCTATATGTTACTATGGATGTATTTTTTGAAATGCATTTTCTGTAATGTCTTATAAAAAATCTATGTGTCTATGTGTTTTTAATAATTATTCCCAGATAACTTTCACTTCTTTTTTTCCTTGCCATTTCAGGAAATCTTCATCAAACTGTTTTTCCAGCACATTTCGTTTCACTTTCATGGTGGGTGTAATCAGATTATTCTCAAACGTCCAGGCATCTTTCAGAATGACAAATTTGGCGATGCGTTCATGGTTATCTAAAGATGCATTCACTTCACCAAGTGTTTGTAAAAGACTTTCTTCAAGTTCTTCTTTGCTAAGCTCAAGGCCATCTTCCAGAACGATTAATGCCATCGGCTGTTTCAGGTTGCTGCCTACCACACAGATTTGTGCTATCAGTACATTTTTAGACAGCTCTAATTCGATAGGTGCCGGTGCAACATATTTTCCTTTATCGGTTTTAAATAATTCTTTAATTCGACCTGTGATTTTTAAATAACCTTCCTCATCAATTTCACCCATATCGCCGGTGCGCAAGAAGCCATCTTTCGTAATGGTTTCTTTGGTTTTTTCAGGTTCCTTATAGTAACCCAACATCGTGCAATCGCTCTTTACCAGAATCTCGCCTTCTTCAGAAATTTTACAGACAGCACCAGGCATGGAAAAACCCACACTTCCTACTTTTCGTTGTCCGGGTCGGTTGCCATGTGAGTACGCACAGTTCTCACTCATACCATAGGCTTCATAAATATCAATGCCCAGTTTTTCATACCAGTTGATGAGTGCCACCGGAATTGGAGCAGCTCCGCTGATGATGAATTTCGCGGCAGACAACCCGGCATTTTCTTTTACTTTTTTCCTGATTAGATCCGATAAGAATGGAATGGATAAAAGTGTATCCAATCTTTTTTGCGGTAAACGCTGTAGGATTTTATTTTGCATACGTGTCCAGATGAGCGGCACGGCAAGGAAAACCGTTGGTTGTGTATCGCGCAGATTTTCCGGCATTTTTTCTATTGATTCTGCAATAGAAATTGGCGCGCCTGCATATAAGCCACCCATTTCTACCAGCATTCTTTCTGCAATATGCGAAAGCGGCAAAAACGAGAGGAAACGCTCGTGTTCGGTAAGCAAGCCAAGGTTGTTGATTTCATTCAGCAATGCAGTGGCGGCATAGGCAAATGCTTTGTAATGATGCATCACGCCTTTTGGCATGCCGGTGGTGCCGGACGTGTAGATGATGGTCACTAAATCGCTGAGTTTTGGAATATAATTTTTAGTGACCGGATTTATATCTTTGATTACTTCGTCCCAGTCTTCACATCCCTCTTTTTCCCAGAATGGAAAATGTATTTTTTTAATGTTTTTGGATACTACTTTTTTTTGATCATCCCATTTGGGTGCTTTACCTACAAACAAGATTTTTGTTTCACTGTGTTCTAAACAATATTTTACCACATCATTTTGCAGTGTAGGATAAAGTGGAACAGAAATATGATCACTCATCATGATGGCCAGATCCGCAATAATCCAGTGTGCACAGTTTTCTGATAATATGGCAATCTTACTTTGTTTAGGTAATTTCAGTGATTGAATATAGGCAGCCATTCTGCGTGCTTCATTGCCGACACGTTTCCAGCTAAAATGTATCCATTGTGAATTATGTGCTTGTCTTAAAAAAGTCTGATGTGCTTTTTCTTCTTCAAACTGATAAAATTTCTCTAATGGTGTAGTGAGGTGCATATCGTATTTCAATGAGAAATAAATATACTAAATGTTTTTTTCTTTCTTAAAAATGAGCTTGTCAATTGCTGTGCCATTTCTTTTGATGGCTCAACTTCTTTTCTTTTGTTAACCCATAAGTTTTTATTACTTAGTTATTGAAATTGATAGAGTTAAGTATTCGACTGGATTTGTTTTAACAAAACCTCCCAAAAACTTAAACTTTCAGTAATAATTGAAAGTATTGGATAATGTTTACACAACTTTTTTATAAGCATTCATCCATTTAAGCATAATCAACAGCTAACAGCAGTCTGAAAAATAAGTTTCAATTTTGTTTGAAAGTTCTGAATAATAAATCAAAACTCATTATTTAAAAATTAAAACACAACAACATGAAAAAATTAATCTTACTAGCAGCAACAGTATTTATCGGTTTCGCTTCTTTTGCCGAAGATAGTACAGTGGAAACGCCAACAAACATCGCAACCACAACAGAAACAACAGAAGCAGCAACCATTAACAACAATGAAGTTTATGTTTATGAAAGACGATTTTCTGCGATTACAGAAATCGGAACAACATTTGCACAAACCCAACCGTATTTTAATATTTATCAGGTAATTGGAGTGCGTGTAAATCCATATTTTTTTATCGGACAAGGTTTTGGCTTACAAGTATCGAACAACAAATTGTTGCAGATACAGGCAACGGCAGATTTACGTGCATACGTATTAGATAAAAAAGTAACGCCTATGTTTACGGTTCAGGCAGGTTTAAACAAAGTGAGTAATTCACCGGTAGATGAAAAGCAAACATTAAACGATAGTCAGTTTATAATGAATGCCGGAACAGGAATTTTAGTGAAAGTAAGAGAAAACGCATCTTTTACAATCAATGGTGGTTACACCATATTCACGGATTTCAAAAAAAATGCGCACGGTGGTTTTGTGAAAGTGGGTTATGTGTTTTAAGTAAAAGAAAACAGATATAAGTAAAAAGTAAAAAGCGATGCCAATGAAAAGCATCGCTTTTTTATTTATCTAAATAATTATATAGAATTGGTTTAACAGAAAAATGAAAACTTTTTATAGTTGATAATATATAGGCTCTCAGTTTTCGTTCTGAAATAAAATGTAATACATCCAGTGTCATACCTTCACCGCTGCCAAAAAGCAACAAAACATAATGCTGATCGTCTTTATTATATTTCCAGATGTTTAAAAATGGAGCTTTCACACTATAGGGGTTGCTCTCATTATAGGAATAGACATCCAGTGGCGGTCCAAACTTTGAATTGATAATTTCAGTTGCTTTTAAAAAACAAGCGGTTTCATCTCCGTAAAAACAAGTGTAGACAGGTAATGTCCTGTCGTTTGCGAAGGTATATCCCTCTGCACAAATTTTCAACTGACTGAATATTTTGTTGTCTTCCAGTTGCTCTATTTTGCACCAGGTGATTTCAGCTCGCGATTTAGTTATATCGATACCCCATAAATCAAGAGGACCGGCATTTGTTTTAATTGCCAATAAAAATAAAACCAAATAGACAGAAATTCTCTTCAGCATAACAGGATTAATTTTCCCAAACGACAATATTTGTATCTGAATACCATTTTTCATAGTTCGGTGTTTTCTCTTTTTCTAAAACATTGCGCTTTACTTTCATGGTAGGTGTGAGCAAATTATTGTCCACTGTCCATTCATCCCGCATCACCACCATTTTTTTCATTCTTTCATGTTTATCCAGCGACTGATTTATTTCATTCATCGTTTCTTCAAGGCTTTTACAAATGGCATCTTTGTCTTCATTTTTACCATCGGCAGAAAGCACCACTAAAGCCATTGTTTGGGGCAGGTTTGCGCCCACCACACATACTTGTTCTATAAAGGTGTTTTTGGACAATTCCAATTCAATAGGTGCAGGTGCAACATATTTTCCTTTGTCTGTTTTGAAGATATCTTTTATGCGTCCTGTTATTTTTAAGAAATCGTGTTCATCAATTTCCCCCTGGTCTCCCGTGCACAGGAATCCATCCTCTGTAATAGCCTCCTTGGTTTTTTCCGGCTCTTTGTAATATTCCAGCATGGTCGCTGCGCTTCGTACCTGTATTTCCCCTTC
>JBIKPT010000197.1:0-4940 GCA_044357355.1 Chitinophagales bacterium | reverse complement strand
AAAGAGCGCCACCTACGGCGAAAACCAAATGATGAATATGGCTGCTGCACCAGCAAAAGTAGATATAGCCAGAGCATATGATAATGCAGAATTTGATGAAGGAATGAAAGCCGATGATAACAACGTAACCATACAGGAAGGAGAGATGGCTGTGGAATATAATATCGAAACTTTACAGGACGTAGAAAGCGATAATAAAGAACATATTGTTGCCATTCAGGAAATTGAAATGCCGGCCTTGTATTCGTATCATACGGTTCCTAAATTAGATATGACATCTTACTTGCTGGCACGCGTAACAGATTGGTCGAAATATAATTTATTGGCCGGTGAAGCCAATATTTTCTTCGATGATAATTATGTTGGAAAATCGTATTTGAATCCGAATGTAAGTGCAGATACCTTATTGATTTCTTTAGGCAGAGACGAAAAGATTAATGTGAAACGCGTGAAGTTAAATGATTACTCTGCGAAAAAATTATTGAGTGGAAATATCAGAGAAACCAAGGCTTTCGAAACGACAATTAAAAACAATAAAAACACAGCTATTGAAATTGAGTTGTTAGATCAATATCCGATTTCTAAAAATTCGCAGATAGAAGTGACACTGGAAGATGCCAATGGTGCCACCGTTACAACTGAATATGGAAAACTATTGTGGAAGCTAAAACTTCAGCCAAATGAATCCAGAAAGATAAAATTGGTGTACACCATTAAGTATCCGAAAGATAAACAGGTGAAAGAAGGTCAGTAGCAGTAAAGACTTATGACTCACGACTAAACTTGGCATCAAACTTGTAATTATACACATGAGTTAGCCGTTATTCTTGTGGTTTATTTAGGAGCCGTTCATTTTTGGACGGCTCCGCTATTTTAATAAAAAAAGCCATCTTGAAAACAAGATGGCTCTGTATAAAAAAAAGTGTAGAATAAAAAATTATTCTACCACTGGCTCTAAATAACGTGCATAAGAATAACCTTCTTCACCATCATCCGTTCTTACTAACCACCATTGCTCACTCGATTGACTTACCAAAGTGATGATTTCGTGTTGTGCCGCTTTGCCAACAATAGGCTGGTCTGTGCCGGGGCCTTTTCTGATATTCAGGTTAGAACTTTGTGTCACTACTTTTACTTTAGTAACCGTTGCAGCTACATCAACATTTACGTTTAACACTAAATCTCCGGAAACAAAATTCGGATCAATTTTATCATACACGGCCCAAAGCTGGTCTTTCACAGCACAACTCGGAGCTGTACCGTCTATGTATAAAACATTGTCTTGTTATCTTACCTGTAAGTCTGTAACGCCTGCAGCAATTGCCGCATCCGTCAGTTCTTTATATTTATCTTGTAATGCCATAATTATTTTACAGTTAATTGATTGTCTACTTTCTTCGGTTTTAATGCATTCACCGATTGCATTAATTTAATCAGATTAGGCTTAGTTATTTCACCGGTTAAGGTCACAACGCCGTCTTTCAATTCTGCTTTTACCGTAGGAAAATCTTTAGTGGCATCTGCTAAAGATTTCGTTAACGGATCATCCGCTGCAATTTCTACAAGTGCTGCGACAACGGGTGCTTCTACTGTTCCGTTATTAATCACAGATTTTACGCCTTTTACTGCTTTAGCAGCTGCTTCAGCGGCAGTCTTTGCGGCTTCATCTTTAAATATTCCGGAAATAGTGGCAACAACGTCTTTTACTTCAATGGTTGCGCCTGCAGCATCGGGAAGTGCAGCTACAGCTGTTTCAACTGCTGTTTTAATGTCTGCATCTTTTGGTTTACAGCTTACAAAACCTAATGTAAGTGCAACCAACATTACAGCTAATACTCTTGTTACTTTTATGTTTGTTGTTTTAGTTATAAATTAAATTGAAACGAAATCTACAGTAATTTTTGATGTTTTACTAATTTTTTAATTCAATAAAAAAATATACTGATGTTTGTATATTAAAAATAATCTTAATACACTTTTTGTAAGTAATCATATGATTATAGAAAATCAAAAATAGCGCTTATGCGTAAGCTTTGTCTTTAAAGAAATCTTCCGCTAAATTGTAATCATTTAAGAAAGAAGGATGAAAATCTCGTTTAAAGAAATTGAAATAATCTTTATATAAATCACTGTGCAGGTCGTTCAGTAATCCGGAAGTAAATTCAATAAATTGTTTAGGTAGTTTTTTAAAATCCAGATATTTTCTGTCCTGATACATTAACATACCGGTTCCTACAGACAAATAGAAATATAGCAAAGCGGTTACAAGTGGCATCAGCAATACGCGTTTTGTATATTCTGCGTCATCTACTTTTTTAAATACATCGAACGCCACATTTTTGTGCTCTATTTCTTCCGCAGCATGCCATTGAAACAGTTCGGCTATATCTTCCGGCACAGTGCCTTTATTGGTATCCACATGCATAAAGATGGCATGACCAAACAAAGCCGTGAAGTGCTCTAAACAAACGGTAGCGGTTAAATCAATATTGTTGATTTTGGTTCCTTCTATTTCGATTTTTGCGATAATCTTATGCAGTAAATTATCAATATGATTTTCATATCCTTTGATAACGTAACCGTTTTCTTTCAGGATATTCCAGAAACGCTCATGCATGGAACTGTGCACGCCTTCCTGTCCGCAGAAATTTCGTACCTGTTTTTTCAGTTTTTCATCTGTAATCTTTTTCTGATGTTTGAGGACGGAGTTTACAAAGAAACGTTCACCGGTTGGAAATACTATGTGCAGCGCATTAATAAAATGTGTGCTGAACGGATTGTTCTTATAATAAAATCTCGGATTGGATTTATTAAAGGAAAAATTGACCCGACGTACTTTAATTTCTTCCGGATCGTATGCTTTCTTTTCTGTTGAAGTTTTTTTCTTGCTTTCCGTTGTTACTGACATACATCTTGTTTTTAAAATTTAGGAATCATTTTCTTGTAACTGTTAAGCATAATTTTTTCCTGCTAATAATTCTTCAGCTAAATGGTAATTATCAATTTGGTCAGGATGGAAATTTTTTCTGAAGTACTGAAAATACTGTGAAGACAGGGTGCCGCCGAAACTTTCTCTGAATTTAGATAAGAATGTAAATAAGTCTTTCGGAATATCTTTTGCTTTGACATCTTTATCCTGTGCGGTCAGCATTACCGTACCTAATCCAAGATAAAACCACAAGCCCCAGGTGGCAATAGCCATGCCGCCAACACGCAAAGCATAACTATCATCTACTTTTTTCAATACATCAAATGGAATAGCCTTGTGTTCAATTTCTTCTGCTGCGTGCCACATAAAAAGATCTTTCATTTCCTGGGGCATTTTCTCGGTGATATCTTTGTTAAGGATGCCGCTTTCAGCCAGCATAGCAGTATAATGTTCCAAACCAACAGTAACACTCAGCGCTATTTTATTCCCTAATTGATTTTTGGTAAATGTTTTACGAGCCCAGGTTTCCAAGCCATTCCAGGCTGTTTTACGGAACACATCCACAAACTTCATAGGTTGCAAATCCTGCGATTCCATAATGTCCCAGAATTTCTGATGTTCCGCATAATGCGTGCCTTCCTGACCTATAAAATTATCTACGCGTTTTTTTAATTCAGGATCATTTTTATAGACATCTGCAAACGCTTTCACACTTCTGATAAAGAATTTTTCACCATCCGGAAAAGCCAGATGCTGTGCATTCATAAAATGTGTTGCAATTGGATTGTCATTGTACCAGTGCTTTGGAAAAGGTTTTTCGAATTTGAAATTTACCTTTCTTATTTTTGCTTCCGGTTTTGCTGTAGCTGTTGCCATAAATTATTTTATTTATGGAAAATTAGACAACATTCTACTACTTTAGGATAAACAATAGATAAGAACGCTTATTTGATATCTAATTAACGATTAACAATTGTTAATCATCAGCAAGTTAAATGTTTACTGTAAACTTATGACCTCTTAAAAATTCATCTACTTTCATGCGTTTTTTCCCTTCTAACTGGAGTTCTAAGATATCTAGCCAGCCATCGGAGCATTTTACTGAAAAGTATGTTTTATTGTCGGTTTTGTAGTCGATAGTCGATGGTTGATGGTCGATGGTTGATGACTTAGACAATTGACTATTGTCTATTGACCAATGACTTTTTTGCGAAGCAAATATCTTCAATGTTTTTCCATTCAAATAAGTAAATGCAGCAGGATAAGGTGATAAACCGCGAATTAAATTATGAATTTCCTGTGCCGTTTTTTTCCAATCAATTTCGCAGGTTTCTTTAAAAATCTTAGGCGCATGTTTTAACTGTCTACTATCGACTATCGACTGTGGACTTTCTATCACATTATCATTTTCAATTGCCTGAACTGTTTTTAACACCAGCTCTGAACCAAGCTGCATCAGTTTATCATGCACCGTTCCGGCATTGTCTTCATCTTTAATTTTTATTTTTTCATGTAAGATGATGTTTCCGGTGTCAATTTCGTGTTGCAGAAAAAAGGTAGTCACACCGGTTTCATTTTCTCCATTGATAACTGCCCAGTTGATAGGTGCCGCACCGCGATATTGCGGCAGCAAAGAAGCATGTAAATTGAAAGTGCCGAATTCCGGCATTTGCCACACAATTTCAGGCAGCATACGAAAGGCAACAACAATAAATAAGTTGGCTTCTAATGATTTTAATTCCTGAATAAAATCAGGATTCTTTAATTTTTCCGGTTGAAGAATGCGTAACCCGTTTTCAACCGCAAATTTCTTTATTGCAGATTGATGGAGTTGTTGTCCGCGGCCTGCCGGTTTGTCCGGAGCCGTAATAACACCAACCACATTATAATTATGTTGGACTAAAATATCCAAAGCAGGAACCGCAAAATCAGGCGTTCCCATAAATACAATGCGCAGGTTTCTATTCATGTGGTAAAAGTAGTAAGGATTAAGGAATAAGGTGTAAGGATT
>JBIKPT010000047.1:0-17041 GCA_044357355.1 Chitinophagales bacterium | reverse complement strand
TGATTGTGTTTCTTTAAAATTCCGTATTAATTCCAGTACATCATAGTCAATATAGGTAGTTTTCGATGCATCAATGGTGACTGTGGAGTTTTCCGGCAAATGTGCCAGTGTCTGTTTAATGCTTGCTTTATTCAGGAAGGAAACTTCTTCTGCCAGCTGTATATTAATTTTATCACCTTCGTGATAATCTTCTTTGTGGAAGAAGTAAGCATTTTTTAAATTACCTTTTAATATAAAAAAGACACTAACGGTTAACCCAACGCTTACTCCTTTTAATAAATCTGTAAAGACGATGACTACTACCGTTACAATAAACGGAACCCATTGATGTTTTCCGTTTTTAAACATTTCTTTGTAAATGGATATTTTGGTTAACTTATAACCTACGGTTAGCAATATCGCTGCCAGTGCAGCCAAAGGGATTTTATTTAACAACGTTGGAATTAATGCAACACAAATTAACAATAAAAATCCATGAAACATGGCAGAAATTTTGCTTTCCGCTTTCGCATTTACGTTGGCAGAGCTTCTGACAATTACACTTGTAATAGGCAACCCGCCGATTAATCCGGAAACAATATTGCCAATACCTTGTGCTTTTAATTCTAAATTAGTTGATGTAACTCTTTTATGCGGATCAATATTATCGACAGCTTCTATTGATAACAAGGTTTCTACAGATGCAACAACAGCAATGGTAGCTGCAATGGTAAGTACCTGCATATTGGTAATTTGCGAAAAATCAGGAAATGTAAAAAATCCTAAAAAGTCGTTAAAGCTATTGGCAATCGGTACATTCACCATATGAGAGTTCTCTGTAATTGCGAGAGAAGAATTAGTTTGTAAAAAAAATTCATTAATCATTATACTAACTATAACAGCCACTAATCCACCCGGAATAAATCCCATTTTATTTTTAATAAATGGTTTTTCCCAAAGTATTAAAATTGCCAAAGACACTACCGAAATAAGTATTGCACCAGTGTTAATGTGTTGAAGCGGATGCAAAAAAGCGGTAAAGGTATTTTCGCCATTTGCCTGCATGAAATCCAGGTTACCTTCAATATCTGCATCGTAGCCAAACGCATGTGGAATTTGTTTTAAAATTATCAGAATACCAATAGCAGTCAGCATTCCTTTAATTACATTAGAAGGAAAATAATTACTGATACTTCCGGCTTTTAAAAACCCTAATGCAACCTGAATCACACCGGCAAGCACGACAGCAAGCAGAAATATATTGAATGAGCCTAACTGCTGTATAGATACCAGTACAATTGCTGCCAAACCTGCTGCAGGTCCACTGACGCTTAACTGGGAATTGCTTATAGATGCAACTACCAATCCGCCAACTATTCCAGCTATCATACCGGAAAAGAATGGGGCACCTGATGCCAGTGCAATTCCTAAACATAATGGCAATGCCACCAGAAACACCACAATACCAGCAGGTAAATCTGTTTTGAGGTTGGATAAAATACTTTTACTAGACGGCATAAATTTTATTTGCTTTAAAAATTAAACGATGATAACTATACAAGTTAGACAATAGTCAATAAAATAACAACTGAAAGAATTTAGATAGGAAGCTAATAAAGTTAAACGTTGTCCGGTGGCGGTGAAAAAGTTTCTAACCAGTCTACCGAGATAGCTTGCAATAAGAAATGAGAAAATTTATCTCTTGAGATAGAATAAAAAATATCATCTGATAAGTTAAAATATTTTACAGGATGCAACAACTTGTTGCCAAACTCATTTAAGTCAAAACCTTCAGGTGTTCCATGTTCTTCTTCTAAAGGTACAGAAGTTAAGAACTGCTTGGCAACCGTTTTGTTAGTACTCAAAGGTAGAATTAACACCAGAAAGTTCAACAAAAGTAATATGGATAAAAGTTGTCTCAAATTAATGTGAAAGTTGCTGAAAATACAAAGATGCTATCTTTTTATCCAAATGTAAAATCCTTTTAAATAAATTAACAGTTCTTAAAGCTTTATTCAGCTTGTTTCAGGGTGAAAAAATATGCTTTTATTGATTTTTTCGGATAATTTATGTGAATGTTGTGTGAGCGATTTAATTCAAATGCTAAATTTACAACTCTTTTTAAACAATTGGATTTATCTATAGTATTGAATTATAAATAGTTAATAGATTTTAGTTCAGAAGTTTTATATTTTACATTAAAATTTTTTTTGTTCGAAAAAAGAAATACTACAGCAATTTTAATGAACTTTGTAACTGAGTATACAATTACAAAAAACGAAATGTAATTAAGGTGAATTTATATCGCTTTTAATGGTTAATCTTAGTTGTATTTCAAAAAAATTAATTAAATATAAATATATGTCATTATCGATTTTAAAATTCTTTCAGCCAAAAGACAAAATCTTTCAGAATCTCTTTGAAAAGACTGCCGTTATCTCTTTGAAGGTTAGTGAAATTTTTCTGGAAGCGATGAAAGCTTCAGACTCCAAACGTTTTGAATTATTAGCACAAACCGGCCACCTGGAGCATCAGGCAGATGATGTGGCACACAATCTGTATGTGGAATTAAGTAAAAACTTCATCACTCCGTTCGACCGGGAAGATATTCACGAATTAGCCGCTGCCATGGATGATGTGGTTGATTACATTGATGAAGTAGGTAATAAAATGAAGAATTATGATTTTACAGAATTCAATGAGTATGTACTTAAAATTGCCGAATTAAATAATGAGTCTGTAAAGGAATTAAAAAATGCCATTTTTGGTTTACGCGACATGAAAAATCTGCACAAAGTAACAGATTCCTGTTTGAAAATACACGGTTATGAATCAAAAGTAGATTTATTGTACAATGATGCTATGGGAGAATTAATCAGAAATCACAAAGACAATCCTGTGAAAATTATTGTGATGAAAGATTTATATGAAGAACTGGAACTGGTATCGGATAAATGTCAGGATGCATCGAATGTGATAGAATCTATTGTTATTAAATATTCATAAGAAATTCAGATTTAATTTTCTTAAAGTTAATAACTCAATAAATCATCCTAATGGAATTTATAATTATCATTATCATACTTGCCTTAGTGTTCGACTACATCAACGGATTTCACGATGCAGCAAATTCTATCGCAACTATTGTTTCTACTAAAGTATTAACACCTTTTCAGGCGGTTATCTGGGCTGCTTTCTTCAATATGATTGCATTTTTTATCTTTCAGGACCATGCAGTAGCCAACACCATTGGTAAAACCGTGAATAAAGAATTCATCACTTTGCCGGTTATTTTTGCCGGATTGATAGCTGCTATCATCTGGAATCTCTTAACCTGGTGGTACGGAATTCCGTCTTCGTCTTCACATACGTTAATTGGTGGTTTTGCCGGCGCAGCAATCACGCATGCATTTATACAAAATCACGGTCTGATGCCAGTTAAAGATATTATTGACAGTGGTAAAGTTTTAAAAACAGTTATGTTTATTTTTCTCGCACCATTAATAGGTATGGTTATTTCCATGTTTTATACATTGGTGATGATGAACAGAAATACCTGGATAAAAACGGCAATTTTGCTGATTTCCTGCATTGCTATTTGGTTTACATTTATTCGTTTTCAGGAAAAAAAGATTGATGAAAATATTGAGAAATTTTTCAGAGTAGATAAGTATGAAAAAGAAGTGGCAGATCCCAAAAAAGCGGATGATAAAGCTAAAAATGAAGAAAAACTACTGAAAGCAAAAACAAATGCTGTAAAAAGTTTTGAATACATCAAACACTACGAATCTAAAGGCAGCAAAGTTGTTGCAAATGAAATTGCTGATAATGTTGACTTAAATATGGTGACCGCTTCCAGAATTGAAGATAAATTAAAATTATTTTTTGAAGTGGAACGCCTGAAAACTGTGGCAGAAAAAGATACGACAAAGAAACAAGCTTATAGTTTTGCCAAAGCAGCAATAGATTCCTTAAAACCGTTGACTAAAAAACACCAGGATTTAGGTCAGGAAAAAATGGCAGCAGCCATGGTAGAAACCGGACTGGTGCAACCAAATAAGATTGATGAGTTTGCCAAAATAGTGAAAGTAGATATCAAAAAAGACTTGGCTAAAGAAATGGATAAATCCAACAACAGAATTATCCGATATGGTTTAATTGCAATGTTGTTATTGATTATCTTATCATTTATTTATACCGAACAAATCAAAGAACCAAGCGCACAACGCACTGCCAATAACTTCAAAAAACTGCAATTGCTTTCATCGGCAGCATTCAGTATCGGTCATGGTGGTAATGATGCACAGAAAGTAATGGGTATTATTGCAGCGGCAATGGTTGCAAACGGAAATTATAATGATATTGGAGCAGCCATGAGTGAAGCCAATTGGATACCATTAACTTGTTATTTAGCGATAAGTTTAGGAACCTTAAGCGGCGGCTGGAAAATTGTGAAAACAATGGGTACCAAAATCACCAAAGTTACACCGCTGGAAGGTGTTTGTGCAGAAACGGCAGGTGCCACCACCTTATTCTTAACTGAACAAATGGGTATTCCGGTTTCCACCACACATACCATTACCGGTGCAATTATCGGTGTGGGTGCCACGAAGCGTTTAAGTGCCGTGAGATGGGGTGTGACCGTAAATTTACTTTGGGCCTGGATTCTTACCATTCCGGTAAGTGCGGCACTGGCAGCCATCACTTATTTTATAGTACATTTATTTGTTTAAAAAAACAGGCAATAGATATTAAACGGCTTCGACATATCGGAGCCGTTTTTGTTTGTGTGGAATTATTCAAATGTATCTTGTTTATTAATTCAAAAAAGTGCCATTTTTATTCCTCAATTGAGTTTCTAAATGCT
Source organism: Chitinophagales bacterium (assembly GCA_044357355.1). GTDB lineage: Bacteria > Bacteroidota > Bacteroidia > Chitinophagales > JADIYW01 > JADJSS01. Next base: position 12,195 of record JBIKPT010000047.1, on the reverse strand, counting down.
ATTTTAGCCGTATTTTTTAAGAATAGTACTGATAAAATTCCATGCTTTCAATTTTTAAAATAAATACCAATCCGGAAAAACGATATTTCGGTTTCGATATTATCAGAGCATTTTCTGTAATTCTGGTGATGAATATGCACTTCCTGGAATTATTCAGTCCTTCCATTGGGATTAATTTTTTTATGATTCCGTTGCCGGATCCGGTAGATATGTTTTTTGTGTGCAGCGGATTTTTAATCGGATATCAGCACTTAAAAGAGATCCATAAAATGGATAAAGTTACACCAAAATACACGGCCAGGTTTTTAGTGATGCGCTGGGTGCGCACCTTGCCGAGTTATTATATTGTACTTACGTTAATCGTGTTATTAGGCGCTTTGTTCACACATGTACTTGATTTTCCGATCAGAAATTATTTGTTCATCCAGAATCTGTACGAACAACGATCTAAAGTGTTCAGAGAAACCTGGACCATTTCCATTGAAGAGTGGTTCTATTTTTCGTTTCCAATTTTCTTTTATATCATTAGCACCTTACTTAACGTAAATAAGAAAAAATCATTTCTGTACATACTTATTATTTACATTGTAGTTTGTAATCTGTTGAAGGTGCATTATTATTTTAACGTATATCCTACGCATGATTTCAGGCAATGGATTGATTTCAGAGAGTTGGTGGTGTTGCGCATAGACACTATTGCCATTGGACTGCTCGGTGCTTATGTTTGTTATTTTTATGAAGACTTTTGGGAACGAAATAAATACCGCTTTTTACCGTACGGATTAGTCATTTATTTTGGCAGTATCTTTTTTTACTGGTCTTGGGTTAACTTTTTGCAAGGAAATGAATTTGCCACTTTTTATCATTTTACCTTTTATTATTTGGTAAGCCCGATATCTATTGTATTATGTCTGCCTTACCTCAAAACCATTAAGTTTAAGAATAACTTTGTCAATCATTTTGTATTGTATACAAGTTTGATTTCGTACAGCTTATTTTTATTTCATCTGTCATTGGTTATGCTAATTATATTTGCCATTTATCTTGGAGTAATCAAACAAATTACAAGTACATACATGTTGTATGCTTTTACCGGTTTTATTTATCTTTTATGGCTTTTCCTGACGTTCTATTTGTCCAATCTTTTCTTTAACAAGATTGAATTGCCAATTATGAATAAACGAAGATGGATAATTGAGAAGTTGAAATTGAATGATTAATCATTGATGTTTTTGAATCTGTTGAACGATGTTGTCAATATTTAAGATAAATACCAATCCTGAAAAACGATATTTCGGTTTCGATATTATCCGTGCGTTTTCTGTAGTGCTGGTAATGCAGATGCATTTCCTTCAACACTTTAGTCAATATTTGGGCATCAATTACTTTATGTTGCCATTGCCGGATCCGGTCGATATGTTTTTTGTGTGCAGCGGTTTTTTAATCGGCTATCAGCATTTGAAAGAAGTGCATAAAACGGAAATTGTTACACCAAAATATACTGCAAGGTTTTTGGTGATGCGTTGGGTGCGTACCTTGCCTAGCTATTATATTATTCTAACATTTTTGGTCGTCCTGTTTGCTTTATTTTCCAGAAAACTGGATATTCCATTCCGTAACTATTTTTTTATACAATGTTTGTATGACAACCGTTCAAAATTTTTCAGAGAAACCTGGACAATTGCTATTGAAGAATGGTTTTATTTTACTTTTCCGGTTTTGTTTTACATTATCACTACCTTATTGAAAGTCAACAAGAGAAAATCATTCCTGTTTATTTTGATATTTTATATTGTTGTCTGTAACTTCCTGAAAGTATACTATTATTATCATGTTTTTCCAGACCATACTTTTGAGCAGTGGACAAAATTCAGAGAAATTGTAGTGTTGCGTATTGATACAATAGCCATCGGATTATTAGCTGCATATATCTGTTTTTTTTACAGCGATTTTTGGGAACGAAACAAGTTTAAATTTTTGCCGATTGGTCTTGTTATTTATATTGGAAGTATACTATTTTACTGGTCATGGACGAATAAATATATTGATACGGAATTTGCCACGTTCTACCATTACACGCTTTTCTATCTGGTAAGTCCGGTTTCTATTATGTTGTGTTTGCCGTATTTAAAAACTATTAAATTCAAAGATAATTTCGCCAATCATTTTATCTTATTTACCAGCCTGATTTCATATAGTATATTCCTGTTGCATGGTACTTTCTTATTGTTGATTTTTGTATTGATTTATGCTGGAGTTATAAAAAATGTTTTTGTAGTTTATGCAATGTGGATGTTCACTACCTTCTTTTTGGCCAATTTGTTTTTCAATAAAGTAGAATTACCGGTAATGAATATGCGAAGAAAAATTATTGATAAATTGAAGTTGAACGATTAGTCTTCTGTCAATCTTCTGTGATAATTTATTTGACCCAAGTGGTATTCTAAATGGGCCAGTAGGTGTAATAAAATAAAACTGGTTGGATATTCCTGTCCTTGTTTTTTTTCGGGAAATTGACTTGTAAGTGCTTCGTCTGATAAATTCAACAGAACATTCTTTACCATAATAATTGTAGCATCTATATTCTGTATGATAAACTCTCTTGGTATATTAACAGCTGAAAATTCTTTCTCACGTTCGCGCACATAGCCAGTATTTCCTAATACTGCGCCAATAAAATGATGCAGATTGCCAATTAAATGCAATGCCAGATTTCCGGCAGAATTACTGATATTTTTTCTGTTTTCCAGATATTGCTTTCCTCTTTATATAAATTAATTTCTTCTTTTAGTTTATTCAAATCTCTTTCAAAGATAAGTGCCAGTGGTTGTTTTATCATGTTGTTGAATTTTGATTTTAAACTTCTTTTTTAAATATGCAGTATTAAAATTTAAGCCAATGCCAGGCAACCTTGCTGCCGTTTTTGTTGTTATTGAATTCTATGGCTGGTGCAGGAAGCTTAATTACATTTAATACTTTCATTAATCCTTTTGCCCAATGTTTTTTAACAGGCAGTTTTGTCCAGTCGATATCAAATGAAAAATAAAAACGCTGTAATCGTTGTATTTCAGTGCGGTCAATTAAATCAGTAGGATCTACATTTTCTAAATCCTGATCACCGCTTAAATCATTTTTATTCCAGATATTTTTATAGCCACCCAGCATTCCTGCTGCGCCGTATCCAAAAGAAACCTGGAGGCATTTCGGAAATTTAGATTTCGGATTTCTGATAAATGCGCCCGGACTGATACTCCACCAAAGCGTCATGGCGTTGTAGTCTTTCAATAAGCTTTCTGTAAATGACGTTCCATACAATTTATCCGCACGTTCTTTAATCAGCGGGTCGTTGTATTTGGAGTAATTTACGGGAAATGCTGACATCTTCATGTTTATACGCTGGTCATGCCATACATATTGTTGTATACCAAACAGTAAACTTCCGCTTGCATTCATCAGCATATCGCCCCAGGAAAAACCCCATTTTTTTTGGAAACCGTCGTTCAGCTCAATCGATAATTGCCACATATTACCAACAACCATTCCTACCCAAATCGCATGTTTTTCCTTTACACCAGCCCATCTGAAGAGGTCATACGTCCATTTGCTTTCAATGTAGCAACTATAAATATGACCAAGTTTATCCATCTGATTCCACTCGCCCCAATCGTTAAAAAAACGAAATTTTCCTTTTTCTGTTTTAGCATACCAGGCAGTGCTCCACCAGGTATTTGCTGCTGCATATAATCCACCTTGCATTCCTGCAACCATAGCCACTCTTGGCTTATTCAATACCTCTGATGGTCGAAAAAATTTATACGGCTTTATCATTTTAATTTTTCCGGTATAGCCATATGCCGGATCGGTTGGAATATAGTCATACTGGTTCTCCGTACGGAAATTTACACTATAAACATTCGCATCTTGCCAAATGGTATCCGTTATTACTTTTGATGAAAGAATGATTTTTTTAAATTCGTACTTCTTATTGAAGATGGTATCGTTATGAATTTCAAGTTCGTTGTTAATTACGACTGTATCTTGCAATATCTTGTAAGCACTGTTGTCAATTACAGCAATTTCTTTTTTTTTAGTTCTGTTTTTTAATAGTTTCCCAAATGAAATCTGTGGCAAAATGAACAGCAATAAAAACAGATACAGGAAATTTGCTTTAGTAAAAGGCATAGTTTGCTAAGATTTTAGTTCATTCAGGAATGTATTTTATCAAAGTTAAAGATAAATTTAATTCTTTAAAAGGTAAAACCGTCACTCACTTATCAGATAAAGAGATTAAATTTGATTATAAAATTTCAAGTATGAGAAACTTTGCCGTTTATAGTTGTGCCGTTTTAAGTATGCTTATTGCCTGTAATGGCAAAAACGAGCAAAAGACTGTTCTGACATCTGCTGACGGCGTTGAATATGTAAAATTAGAACCAATTATTAATGATGCTTCGGAAAATTCAGCAGCATATAAAGGTTATGAAATTTTAGATCCCGGAATTCAAAATATGTCAGCAATTTTGTTACAAATTCCCAACGACTGGCAGGCCCAAAATTCTTTTACCAGAATCTGGAATGGTTCCACTCCGGTGAATCAGGTATATGTAAAAGCCGTGTCTGGCGACAATACTACTTCGGTGGAGATTTTACCTTATTCACCTTACTATTATGCAGACGGACCAACCACGAGAAGCTTGAGAGAAACCAGCCGTTCTATGGGAATGGAACAAAAATTGCAACCCTTTGAAATGCCGCCTATGGATCCACTTACCTATATCAAACAATTTGTACTGCCACGTTTAGAGCAAAATGGCATTAGTTTTCAGAATGCCTCAGAAAAAGTGATTGGAAAACAAAGTCAGTTTAAAGGTGTGCAGGCTTCTCAGCATGCTAGTGTAGATGGCAGTTTACAACAAGGTAAAAAAATAAGGGTAGAATGCGGTATTGTTGTCAATACGAGTAATGTAAATGGTGAAGTATACTATAACTGGTCAGCTTTTCCTGCTATAATAATTAGTGATAATTTAGATGCCGGATATGAAGTATTAAAGCACATGCGAAGTACAGTTATGTACAATCCTGAATGGGAACAAAAAGTAAATCAGCTCAATCAAAAAGGAAATGCAGCAAATGCAGCTATTGCTCAAAAAGATTTTGAAAATGTGAAAGCATACCGCAATGCAGTAAACAATATTCATCAGGGAATTACTGACGATAGAAACAAATCTGTTGACCAGCAAAACGAAAGCTTTCGTGATGTTATTGGTGGAGAAGCCAAGTTTGAAAATCCGAATAATGGAGAAAGAGTAAGATTAGAAGATAACTACAAACATTACTACACCGACGAAAAAGGCAACTACTACGGCAGTAACGACCCTATGGATTTTAAAGCAATGGGTTGGAGTGAAGTGAATAGATTGGATACGAAAGAGTACTAATAGCAGGAATTAGAAGTAATGAATGTGGTGTTAAGCAAATATTTTTCTTCAAAATTACTCGTGTGAACTAAATAATCCAGTCTCTAAATGGAAATCCAATAATCTATTCATCCAGCAAATCTAAATTCAGATAAAAAAATCTTACTTTCACTTTATGGCAACTTCCACCATTCCACTTACAGGATTCCACTTTTTAAATCAACTAAAAAGAAACAATAACCGAGAGTGGTTTTCGAAACATAAACAAGCTTATATAACAGAACAGACGCACATACATAATTTTGCAGAGGCATTGTTGCACGAACTCAATAAGCACGATGTAATTGAAACACCTTCCGGTAAAAAAGCCTGTTATCGTATCTACAGAGATGTGCGTTTCTCAACGAATAAAACTCCTTATTGTACTTATTTTAGCGGTAGTTTCAGGCGTGCTACCAAATATAGAAGAGGTGGTTTATATTTTCATTTAGAGCCTGGAAACACTTGGCTGGCCGGTGGTTTTTGGTCGCCTAATACTGAAGACCTCAAACGAATTCGTGATGACATCGCTTTTGATGCAACACCTTTGAGAAAAATTCTGAAAAGCAAAACCTTCGTTACTTCGTTTGGTACATTACAAGGTGAGCAATTGAAAAAAGCACCCAAAGGTTTCGATGTTAATCACGAAGCAATTGATCTATTGCGCTACAAGCAATTTCTGTTAATTAAAAAATTTACGGACAAAGAAGTTTTAAGTGATGATTTCATAAAACTAGCCAATCAAACATTTAAAAACATGCGTCAGTTTTTAGATTATATGAGCGAAGTGCTTACTGCCGATATAAACGGATTGGAAATTTAACCTAACAATGTTGCTTTCACTGTTTCCAATACGTCAATTACGGCTGCTCTGTCTTTTGCCTGTGCATATACACGCAACACAGGTTCTGTTCCTGAAGCACGAATCATTGTCCAAATACCATCATTCATAAAATATTTCCAACCGTCGATATCTTCTCTGCGTTCAATGGTATACTTGCCAAAGCTTTTATATGCATCGTTTTTGCAGTTGGAAATAACTTGTTGTTTTATTTCTTCTGAAATATGTAAATCGTAACGATCATAATCAAACGCACCAACTACTTCATAAACTTCTGCTATCAGCTCTTTAATAGATTTTTTTGTTTTGGCCATAAATTCCATCAACACCAGTGCCATCCAAACGCCATCGCGTTCCGGAATATGTCCGGTAATAGCAATGCCGCCACTTTCTTCGCCACCAACTAATACATTTTCATTTACCATGATTTCACAAACATATTTAAAGCCAACCGGTGTCACTTCGTAAGGCAATCCGTATGCTTCGCACATTTTTACTATCTTATCTGAAACAGTAAAAGAGATAGCCACTTTGCCTGATAATCCTTTGTATTTATGCAGGTAGTGAATCAGTAATAAAATTACATGATGTGAGTCGATAAAATTGCCTTCGTTGTCATAACAACCGATTCTGTCGGCATCACCATCATTGGCAAAGCCGAATTCAATGTCGGTTGAATTTTTTATAAGTGCAGAAAACTCCAGTAAATTTTTATGTAAAGGTTCCGGTGCTTGTCCGTCAAATCCCGGATTTTCTTCGCAATGTAAATACACCAGATTATTTGGCAACAAACGGCGCGTAATTTTTTGGCCTGCGCCATACATTGCATCATATCCGAAAATCATGCCGGAATTTCTAATCGCATCCATATCAAATGAAGCTTCCACATGGTTGAAATACATGGTTTCTAAATCCACATATTCCAATAAGCCGTTAGCAATATATTCCTCCAGCGATGTTTTTGGTATTTCTGCTTTTTCCGGAATTAGTGCTTCTACTTGTGCAATTTCATCCGGTGTAGATGGACCGCCGAAATTGGATTTTAATTTAAAACCGTTGTAGCTTGGCGGATTATGTGATGCTGTAATTACTACACCTGCTGTGGTATTTAATTTTACGCAACCTAATGAAATCATAGGTGTAGAGCAAATGCCTTTGTGTGCATAAACTTTTACGCCTTCATTGCATAATACTTTTATGGTAACTTCTGTAAATAGAGGACCTGCAAAACGGCAATCGTGGCCAATGGTGATGCTTGGTTTATCAGTGATAGATTTTACCCATCCTGCAGTTGCTTTGGCTACACGTGCTACGTTATCTGTGGTGAATTCCTGTGCTATAATGGCTCTCCAGCCATCGGTTCCGAATTTAATTTGCATACTCTTGAATCAATTATAGTTCAAAAGTACAAAAAGTAAAATTAATCGCATAAGAAACATAATTCTTAAAGAAAAACAGTGAAAATTTTATTTCTAAAATTGCAAATTTTGATTAACCGTCAATTCTGCTTTTTTCTTCATCGTTGCTCTTGTTGATTCTGGTATTCTGGAATTTTTTACCTTTTTGAAAATTATACGAAACTGTTAAACTGAAAAATCGTGAACTCCATTTATTCGTTGTTTTTGAGTTGACATTAAAAAAGTTAGTGGTATACGACATGTTTTTGGTGCCTAAAATATCATTTCCTGCAATTCTAATTCTGAGTTTTTTATCAAAGAATGTTTTGGATACGGAAATATTCAGCATGCCGTCGCTCAGCATAATATCTGTTGCATCGTAATGTGGCGATGTATAGAATCCGAACACATTAATCATAAACCCTTTAGGTAAAATGAATGTGTTATCCAGTGAAATATTGAATTTATGTGAAGAAACAATAAAAGGAGAGTTGTTGACAATAGAATTGTATTTGAAAAAAGTGTATTGTGCTGAATACGAAATCGACCACCATTTAAATAATTCTTTGTTGATGTTGATACCAATATTCAAGTTGTTGCGCACTTTGAAATTACTGGCCCGGTAAGTGGAAATTTTAGTGCTGTCATCCTGAAAAATCAAGTGTGTATAGTTGTTGTTGATATTTTCATGACCAATAAAAAAGCTGTAGGCATTTTTAAGTGTGTACGTAAATTCGGTGATATTAATATATTGAGGTTTAAGGTTGGCGTTGCCTGTCCAGATAGAGTAAGGACTCAGGTAAAACTGAAACGGATTTAAATCATTAAAATCCGGTCGCTGAATTTTTCTGCTATAGTTGACATTGAAACTGTGTTTTTCTTTGATGTTTTTTTGAATAAATAAACTTGGAAAAAATCTACATAATGTCTTTTGGTAACTGTATTTAACGTGTAAGAACGCAGATTGGTGTTGGTTTGTTCTATACGTTAGCCGAGATTGGTGCTCCAGCCTTTTTTCCAGGTTTTGCTCCAGGTAGAGAAGACGGCATTTATATTTTCTGTGTACTGAAATTTATTGGATTTGGTACTGTCTAACACATAATCATTGCCAATCAAATTTTTGTATTTTATGTCGTTGGTAGTTTTTGTCCAGGTAAACTTTACGCCAAATTCAATACTATGATTGTTTTTTAGTGGTTTGTTATAATTCAGTTTTGATGTGTGCAGATTGACCACATACGGATTATCTTGTTTGAAATCAAGATGCGGAATATTCATTTCTGTTTCCATTGAATCGAAATATGCCATGTCTAAATGACTTTCCGTAAATAAATTGAAATAGGTATAATCATAAGTGAGTTCAAGCGCACTGCCGGTGCTGTCTAATTGACTTCGGAAATTAAAATTAACGGAAGGATTTTTGCTTTTTCCACCGGATTCATTTTTGGTTTTTTGTATAGAATTTACATTTTCGGAAACGGATATGTTGTTAATTACATTCAGATTAGAGTTGGCTATGTGCGGATTTTTAAACTGAAATAATTCGCCGCCAATTCCGATAATATTTTTTTCATTGATGTTATATTTCAAACTTAAATTTCTGTAATGACTAATGAATTTATTTCTGTCAAAACTGCTCTCATCAAATCGTTCTACTGAATTCTGTGTGGTAAAATCTCTGACAAAGGTGTTTTTCTGATAGTTGTTATTGTATCCAAAATTATAGTTGGTGCTTTAGGTCAGTTTTTTGTGATTAACATTGATATTGAATCCGGTTTCAGTGCTGGCATATTCGTTTTGACGATAGTTTACAAACACAGATCCATTGGTTCCAGTACGCAGATTGGATTTCAATTGTATTTCTAATACACCACCTTTTGCATCGGCATCGTATCTTGCAGATGGATTGCTGATAACCTCATTTTTTTTACGTTAGAGCTTTGAATAGACTTTAGTAAATTGGCAAGTTGATCGCCATTCAGTTGTTCCACTTTGCCGTTAATCATTACCTGCACTTCACTTTTTCCATTCACGCGAATCTGATCATCGCCACTCACCGTCACGCCGGAAACCGACCGCAATAAATCCATCACATTTTCACCGCTCGACTTAGCACTGTTTTCTACGTTGTAAACTACTCTGTCTGCTTTGCGTTCAATAATCGGTCTGGATGCTGAAATTTCAACACCGTTTAACGTGTTTGCGGTAAGTTGTAATTGCACCGTGCCAATGTCTTTTATTTCATTTGCCTGAATAATAATATTTGCGATAGTGTCAATTTTATAACCAAGAAACACAATCCCTAACAGATAATCTCCATCTTCAATATCAGGAATTTCAAACCTGCCTAAGCTGTCTGTGGTGGTGCCGTTCAGGTAAGTTGCATGGTTGTATTTATGCAGAATGATATTGGAAAATTCAACAGGTTTTTTATTTTCATCCACAACGGTTCCGGTAATCGTATTACCCAGGAGCAACGAACAATAGGTTAAAAACAAGCAGCTCAAAAAAGCATTTCTCATGTTATGGTTTGTGTTGACCAATTGGTAGCTGCAATTTTAAATTTATTACAACTGCAACTAATTATTTTATAATAAAATTAGTTGCAATGATTAATTCGCTTCTACTTCAGAGGCACCTGAAGTGCTTTTGTTAATTTTTTTCGGTTCGTTTAGATAAGTAACATGAGATGCGCCACTTGCTTCAGCATCCAGTATATTAATGCAATTCAGCGTTGCTTTAGAAGCACCGCTGGCATCTATATTGATATCGTTGCTGCTGCAGTTTTTTCCATTATATTTAGAAGCACCGGAGATGTCTATTTTTTGTTTTGCAGCACTTCCTTTCACCGTTAGCTTTGATGCACCGGAAATATCCAGATCCAGTAAGTCGGTTTCCAGTAAAATTTCCACTCGTGAGGCACCGGACGTTTTAATGTTTATTTCTTTTTCTCTAAACGTATGTGTACTGCTGAAATGCGAAGCACCGCTGATGAATATTCCGGAAAGTGAATTACCATAAACCGTAGCTTTCATAACGCTGGTATTGTAATTACCGTAATCATTTAATTTGATGGTAAGGGTTCCGTCTGCATTACCGACAAACACATCATCTGCATCGTCTTCGTCAATTTCAACCTCGACTTTGTTTTCATTGCTTTGAATAAATTCTACCTGAAAGGCAGAGCTGACTTTTAGTTTACTGAACTCTTTGAGTGTGTAATATTTTTTGACGGTTGACGCCGATAATTGTTGAATAAACAATGTGCAAAGCATCAGTGTGGTAGTTAGTTTTAACAGATTTTTCATTTGTATAATTTTAAGTAGGTTAATTAAAAATCAAGTCGCTGTTTTTTGAATTTATTTTAATGGTTGGTGATGACTCTGTGGCGCTTTTTGTTTTAGCATGCAGTAATGTTGTCTTAGATGTTTCCTGTTTTTTAGTAATGACTAAAGGAGAATTTTTAATGTTTATATCACCGTTTACGTCATTAACAATAAGGTTTATTGGGTTTTCAGGATTTATTTTTATTTCACAATCAGAATAAACACCGGTTACACCAATTCCCGCCATATTTTTCGATAAATTATTTAGTTTCAGATTGCTGTAGGTGAGCGTTGCATTTACTTCTTGCATAACCTGGTTAATTTTTATACCTGAATAGGTTGTTGTCGCTTTTATATAACCAACTTTTCCAATGGTTATATCGCCGTAATTCATGCTCAATGACGATAATAAAGTGCAATTGGTCAGTTTTATGTCGCCATAACTGGAGGCAATAGTCAGCGTGTCAATCGTTTTTAAAATTAAATCAGTGTAAGACGAACTTATTTTCAAATGGGATATATCACCTATTTTTACATCTGAATATGAGGAGTTAATGGTAGTTCTGTTTTTGTTTTTTAGAATAGAAACCTCGCCGTAATTACAGTTTATTTTTGTTGGAATATTTATATCGTCAATTATTAATTCGCAATAGTTTATGGTAAACATAAGAGATGCTATGCTTTTAGGAAGATAAAGCGTATTACTTATTTTATAGGCATTATTGTTTTTATTGTTATTAAATATCCAGCTCCAAATGGACGAAGGTCGCTCATTCATATTTGTTGTTACTTTTAATTTTCGGTCACTTTTTTCGGCATCAATTTTTAAGCCGTCTTTAAAATCGTCTTCATCCATTTTACCGGATGTTGCATCCATTACAAATTCTATTCTCACCGTCTCTTTATCCCAAATTTCAATTTTAAAATTCTGATTTCTTGCATTCAGTTCAAAAGCTGTGTTTGGCTCTACAGTCCACTCTTTGGTGATTTTATAACCGGTTGATGTATGTTCAGCTAATGCAGTTAACACCAGCAACCAGCTAAATAATACTGCTATTATCTGTTTCATTGTTCATTTGTTTATCTTGTTTTTTTAATACTTCTTCAATACGTTGAATCAGTTCCAGTTTTGCACGATAATATTTCAGAATCGCTTCTTTTATTTTCGGATTATT
>JBIKPT010000004.1:0-51924 GCA_044357355.1 Chitinophagales bacterium | reverse complement strand
AGGTGGCTCTATCAGACAACCTGCTTCGTTTTGCGGCATTGTTGGCCTGAAACCAACGTATGGCAGAGTATCCAGATATGGATTAATTGCATACGGTTCATCTTTTGATCAGATTGGCCCTTTCACGCACAACATAGAAGATGCTGCTTTAATCTTAGAAGTAATTTCAGGTGGCGACGACTACGATGCCACTTGTTCACAAAAAGAAGTTCCGCTGTATGCTTCAAAATTGCAAACAGAAACAAAATACAAAATAGCCTATTACAAAAATGCCATCGAACATGAAGGTGTAGATGAAGAGGTGCGTGCAGCAAGCTTAGCGATCATTGAACGATTAAAAAAAGATGGCCATCAGGTAGATGGTATTGAATTTGCAGAACTGGATTACATCGTTCCTGCATATTATGTACTGACAACAGCAGAAGCTTCCAGTAATTTATCTCGTTTTGATGGTGTAAAATATGGCTTCCATGCTAAAGAAGCACAGGATTTAGAATCCACCTACAGATTAACTCGCTCACAGGGATTTGGCAAAGAAGTGCAACGAAGAATCATGAGCGGCACATTTGTGTTGAGCGCCGGATATTATGATGCCTATTATTCTAAAGCACAAAAAGTAAGAAGAATAGTTGCTGAAAAAACAAGACAAACGCTGGAAACATACGATTTTATCCTTTGTCCAACAGCACCGACTCCAGCCTATAAAATTGGTGAAGTGCAAGATTCCATCGCATCTTTCTTAGGTGATATTTTTACGGTGCAAGCCAATATTGCAGGTGTTCCGGGAATTTCTTTGCCTTTATATAAAACAAACAACGGATTACCCGTTGGCATACAGTTTATGGCTGGAAGATGGCAAGAGGAAAAATTACTGGCCTTTTCAAACACTTTGATGCCATAATTTATTAAAGCGATAATATTCAATAAGTTATTAAAATCAGAATCCTAAAAAAATCCTAAAATTGTGTTCTTTTGTTCTAAAAAAGGACAATTTACTTATCTTGCGAAAATGAGATTCGCAAAAATCACATCAGTATACTTTTTTTTTATGCTTTGGGGAATTTCCTTCACTGCATCAGCCCAATCATTTCCGCCATCACAATATAAAGATTCGCCAACCGATGTAGAAATACCGACTGAAGAACAGCTCTTCAAAGACGACCCGGATCCTGTTGTATTGAGTGCTCAGATAGCTGTTCGCTTAAAAAAAATCCAACAAACCATTCCGTTAGACTATAATGAACATGTCCAGAAGTATATTTCCTACAATACTAATGAAAAGCGAAAAACACATGTAGCTAAAATGCTGGGAAGGTCAAAAAAATTCTTCCCGATATTTGAACCTATCTTAGCTAAATACGGCATTCCGGATGAAATGAAATATCTGGCAGTTGTAGAGTCTGCACTGAATCCGTTTGCCGTTTCAAAAATGGGCGCAACCGGTCCATGGCAGTTTATGTACAGTACCGCATTGCGTTACGACCTGACTATTTCAAAACGCATCGACGAGCGCCGTGATCCTTATGCTGCCTGTGAGGCTGCAGCAAAATACCTGAAAGAAATGTATAACCTTTACGGCAGCTGGCACCTTGCCATTGCTTCCTATAACTGTGGTGCCGGCAATGTAAATAAAGCAATCAAAAAAGCAGGTGGCTCTACCAGCTTCTGGGACATTCATATGTATTTACCTGCAGAAACACGTGCTTATGTACCATCTTTTATTGCAGTAGTTTATGCAATGAAATATGCAGGAAAATATGGCACTTTACCTCAAATTATCGACAGAGAAAACATGCAGCGTGTTACCGTTAGACAAAAAATTACCGTCAATGACCTGGAAACAATGCTGGAGATTCCAAGACAAGTACTGGTTGATGAGAACCCGTCTTTGCTAACCACCTTTATTCCACCTGATTTTATTCTGAATTTACCTGTTTCAAAAATAACGGCATTTCATCAGTTTCAGGATTCACTCTACCAGAAAGCAATCTGTGAAATTGAAGAACAACAGCTTATTTCACCAAATGCCGTAAATCCAAAAACCATAGTAACCGATAACAAGGAAGATAAAATTGTAACTGTACCGGTTAAAGAAATTAAAAAAACGTCAAACGCAAAATCTGATGAAAACTGGAAATCCATTCCGGTAGCAAAAGATGAAAAACCGACGCCAACAAACACAACGGCAAGTAAAAAAACAAGTGCCGTCGTTTTAAAAGAAGATAACAGTAATTATAAAACCATTGCCTATACGGTAAAATCAGGTGACAACTTAGGCTATATAGCATCGTGGTTTCATTGCAATGTAAAAGAAATTCGCAGGTGGAATAATTTGAGCGGAAACTACATTGACGTAAAAGATGAATTATTAATTTACATTCACAAGAACGACTATAAAAAATTTGTGCGATTTAATTACCTGAGCACTAATATCAAAAATGAGTTGAGTGCAAAAATTACCACACAGGAAGAAACGGAAGCCAAAACAAAAGCAAAAGAAGTGAAGGAGCAAACGCCATTGATTGACAAAATCAATCCGGTGAAAATCATGTCGAAAAAAGATTGTTTTCAAACCTACAAAATAAAAGACGGTGAAACGTTATGGTCTATTGCACAAAAATATGACGAAGTGACCGTACAGGATTTGATGAGCTGGAACGGCTACAAGAAAACGCCTGTCCTGCATAAAGGTGACGAAATAAGAGTTCGAAAAATTGCCTGTAAATAATATTCTATTTATATTCAACTATTGAAAGATTCTAAGTTATATACCATAATTGATTCGTTAAAAGGCAATCAACTAAACCTGCTGGAAAAAACCTTAAAAGATGACAAGCGAAAATCGTTGTATCTTTTATTTCAACTTCTAAAAAAATCCGGCACCTTAAATATTGACAGAGAAGCGTTGTTTTATAAATTATTTAAGAAAAAATACACTTCTGAAAATGATTATATCCTGCGCAATGAAATGCGACTACTGGTCGAAAAAACGGAATCCATTCTGATAAAAGATCAAATAGAAAACTTATTAGAGAAAGATAAAATATTTCAACTGAGACAACAGTTGCTTTTATATAAAAGCTTAGAATTGTTTGAGCTTTATGAAGAAACCTGGAAGCAGGCTAAAGCATTCGCACTGGAACAATATCAATATCAGACGATACTAGAATTAAATGCGGAATACTTTGAATTTGTGCAATTCCATATTCGAAATTATAAGGTTCGGATGGAAATCTATGAACAATTATTGGACGAAAATCTGCTCTATACACATTATTACCTGGCACAGCAATATGCCTGTAATTCATTTTTAGAAGGCAATACTCAAAAGTTACGGATCGAATATCAGGTTACTAAAAAGGTAAAAATACCTGAAACGTCTGTAACCATTCGCTTAACTGAATTCAGCTCTTATCTCAATCAATATTATTCATTGCTGGGCACTTGGTTTCCGCAACAAGGCACCGGAAAAACCGATCTGCTTTTACAAGCTTTAGCCGAACTGGAAAAATGCAACCGAAATTCAGCCGCTTTTAAACAGGAATATCAAAGAGTACTTAATCTGATTGCCACAGATTATTCAATGAGTGCAGCATTTGAAAAAGCAGATATCTATTTCACCAGGTTCTTTAAAGAAATTCCCGACTCACAACTTCAAAATAAAGCCTATTATTTGTTTAATTATGCAGTCAACCTGACAAAACTAAACCAATACGAAAAAACGCTGCTTGTTATCAGTGAAGCTGAAAAACGTATAAAAACAACCAACGATTTTTTAAAAGAAAAATACACTCTTCTTAAAGTAATCTGCTATATGTTCACTAAAAATGCAGACCAGCTTAAGAAACTTATTCCGACCGATTTTACTGAATTACTGCCTGAGCAACGTGTCTACTTTCGGTTTGTAAATTCTATCTATCATATCATTAACAAAGAGTTTGAACTGGCAGCCGAGGAAATCAACAACCTGTTACGTTCAAAACTGCTGACAGAAATTGATATTCATTTCCTTTCTGTAGCCAAATTCTATAAAAATGTATTGAGTTTAATTCTTAAAGAAAACACATTGGAGCTCTCGGCTAAATCAATGGAAAAAGTAAAGAAAGAAGCAATTAACATAAATACAAACGAACAATCCGTAGTTGTAAATTACATGCCTTATAAATGGTTAAAATCAGCATTAAAAATCTGATATCTTTATATATTTTTGGTATTTTTGTCGAACAAGCCTATCTTGTACACAACTATAAACTATGTTCGCATACCTAAACGGAAAAATCACCTACAAAACACCTACACATGTCTACCTCGAATGCAACGGAGTAGCCTATTTTGTCAACATATCATTAAGTACTTTTTCTCAAATTGAGAAAGCTGAAAATGTTAAACTGTACACCCACCTGGTTGTCCGCGAAGATGCACACGTGTTGTATGGTTTTTTCAGCGAAGAGGAGAAAAATATGTTCCTGCATTTGATTTCTGTTTCAGGCGTTGGACCCAATACCGCAAGACTCGTTCTTTCGTCTATGTCCACCTATGAATTTCAGAAGGCAATAATTCAGGGAGATGTACGTTTAATACAGTCTATAAAAGGTATCGGTCCCAAATCGGCACAACGATTAATTTTAGAACTAAAAGACAAATTAAAAAAAGAACCAATACCTGAAGGAATGGACTCACAATTGCTGCTAGGCGGCCAATCTGTAATCACAGAAGAAGCGCTGTCGGCTTTAAATATGCTTGGCTTCCAGAAAGCACAGGCAGAAAAAGCAGTTCAAAAAGCAATAAAAGATAATCAACAGATACAATCGGTAGAAGAATTGATAAAATTGAGCCTAAAAAATTTGTAAATTTGCAGCACACACTTATTGTTTAGTGAGAAAAAAAGTACATAATACTTCTAAAAGTATCTTCTTATCTATTGCTATTTTCGGTAGCACATTGTATTCTTTTGCTCAATCTGATACAACAAATCCAACTTTACGGTATCCAATCCAAGACAGAAACACCGATTTCCTGCTCACCAAACCGACCACTACCATTGACCTGAAAGATCCGAAAATTGTAGATAAACAAGTAGAGTACGATCCAAAAACAAACAAATATGTGGTGTACGAAAAAATTGGCGACACCTATTACAAGACGCCTACCTATATGACATATGATGAATATTTAGAATATTCAAGTCAGGAGTCAGAACAAAATTATTTCCAGCAACGCTCCAGAGCCATTGACCTGGCGGAGCGCAAAAGCAAACAACCATTTCTATATCAGGGACCCGAGTTATTTAATCGCTTTCTCGGCGGCACCAAGATTGAGATAAAACCGCAGGGAAATGTCGATGTAACCATTGGTGTCAATTCTCAACGGGTAGACAATCCGGTTTTACTACAAAATCAACGAAGAAATATCAACTTTGATTTCGATATGAATATCCAGTTAGGATTACAGGCTTCCATTGGCGATAAGATGAAACTGGGTATCAACTACAATACAAAATCCGGTTTTGCTTTTGAAAACCAGTTGAAACTGGGATACAAAGGTAAAGAAGATGACATCATTCAGGCACTCGAATTTGGAAACGTAAGCATGCCATTGCGCAGTGCGCTGATAAAAGGACCACAAAATCTGTTTGGTGTAAAAACACAACTTAAATTCGGTCGACTGACAATAACAAATGTCCTGGCTCAGCAAAAATCCAGAACCGAAAATGTAAGAATTGAAAATGGTGCGCAAACTAAAAAATTTGCCATTAAAGCAGATGAATATGAAGACAACAGACACTTCTTCATTGCTCAATATTTCAGAGATGTCTATGAACAAAGCCTGAGCAAACTACCGTTTGTCAGTTCTCAAGCGGTTATTAACCGTATAGAAGTTTGGATTACCAATAAGACCAGACAAACGGAAGAAATCAGAGAAATTGTTGCTTTTCAGGATTTGGGTGAAACCAGTAAAATTTACAATCCAGGTGTTGTATTCAGTAATGGTGGTGTGTATCCGGAAAGCAACTCTAACAATTTGTATAATATTATAACCAGAGGCGCAAACGCACAGGATTTCCGCGACCCAAGCAGATGTATCAGTTTCCTGGAAAGTAACGGACTTCAGGCAGTAGATGATTTTGAAAAAGTAAGCGCGAGAAAATTAGCCGTTTCAGAATATGTATTCCATCCGCAGTTAGGATATATTTCTTTAAATCAGCAATTGCGTCCCGATGAAGTACTAGGCGTCGCTATTCAATACACCGTAAACGGAAGAGTTTTTCAATTAGGTGAATTCGCTACCGATTTGCCTCCACTGGCAGACACCACAAAAACAAAAGATCAGATTCTGGCATTGAAGATGTTAAAAGCAACATCTGTGAGAACGGTTGAACCTATTTGGGATTTAATGATGAAAAACGTCTATACTCTAAATGCATTCAATGTCAGTCAGGATCAATTTTTCTTTGACATTTATTATATCGATCCGGGTGGCGGACAAAAACGTTACTTGCCGGACGCCGGAAACATTACCGGAAAGCAATTATTACAGGTATTAAATCTGGACAACCTAAACAATCAACTCGACCCTCAGAATGACGGAAGATTCGATTACATTCCGAATGTAACCATAAATCCAAGAAATGGAAAAATCTATTTTCCTGTTTTAGAACCATTTGGCAGTTCACTGGCTAATGCTATCGGAGATCCGGCGATTGCTGAAAAATATGTGTACCGATATTTATATGACACTACAAAATTTGCCGCACAACAATTTCCTGAATTTAACCGCTTTGTCTTAAAGGGTTCTTACCGCGGAACAGACAACAGCACGTTCAGATTGCCAGGTGCGTTTAATTTACCGCAAGGTTCTGTAACCGTCAATGCTGGCGGAAACCAGCTAAAAGAGAATATCGATTTTACCGTTAATTATGGTATCGGAGAAGTGATCATTACCAACCAGGGTGTTTTAAATTCCGGAATACCGATTGATATCAAGTTTGAAAATAATATTTTATTTGGGGTCGTAAACAAATCACTTTTTGGAACCAGACTTGACTATTCAGTAAACAAAAATTTCAATATAGGATTTACGCACATGCGTTTGGCGGAAAGACCATTTACTCAAAAAGTCAATTTTAATGATGATCCTGTTAAAAACAACATTATTGGGTTGGATATTAATTACGCTACCGAATCAAAGGGATTAACAAGAGTTTTCAATAAAATAACGGCGCAGGATACAAAATCACCATCAAAAGTTACGGTTGCTGCTGAGGCTGCCTACTTTATGCCGGGCCATTCCAGTGCAATCAATATTGATGATGCAGGAACGGTATATGTAGATGACTTTGAAGGAGCCAGTACCAACTTTGATTTAAAAGGAAGTTATTTAACCTGGTCTTTAGCATCTGCACCGAAAGGTATGCCGAATATTTTTGGTGCGGAAAAATTTCCGGAAGCACGTATCAGCGACAGTTTAGCTTATGGATTTAACAGGGCAAAATTATCCTGGTATTCTGTAGATCCGATTTTCCAGGGAGCCGGCAATAACAACCCGCTGAATGGAAGTGCAGCAGCTGATGCAGTAAATAATATTTATACACGTCAGTTTTTTGAACAGGATGTTTTCAGAAACAGACAAAATGCAACTATTGCCAATCCGCCATTATTTACCCTTGATTTATCTTATTTCCCGGAAGAAAAAGGACCTTATAATTATGAAACATCACCAACACCTTATTCTAAAGGGCTGAATGCCAGCGGCAGATTAAACAATCCGGAAACCCGCTGGGCAGGCATCATGAGAAGCATTGAAGGAACCAGTGACTTTGAAGCGGCAAATATAGAATTTATTCAATTCTGGGTCTTGGATCCGTTTAAATATCCGGGCGCTAACAGAAAAGGAAATCTATATCTACAGCTCGGAAATCTTTCTGAAGACATCTTAAAAGACTCCAGGAAACAATATGAAAACGGATTGCCACGGCCAAACGGCGGCACCACTGTAGATACTTCATCCTGGGGTGTCACACCTACCATTCAAAATGCTTTAACTAACAGTTTTGATGCAGATCCGGATGTTATCAGAACACAAGATGTTGGTTTAGACGGATTAGATAATGATGCTGAGAGAAATTATTTTTCCGATTATATTTCACGGCTTTCCACTGTTGTATCCAATGCTTCATTTCTTGATAAAGCAAATGCAGACCCTTCCGGTGATGATTACAGATTTAACAGAGATGAAAATTTCTCCGGTAATGATGGTGTTATCGTTCGTTATAAGGAATTTGCCAATACCCAGGGAAACTCTTCCAACAACCTGAACAACGGCAATGTAAATGGCAATGCAAAAACACAACCGGACAATGAAGATTTAAATAACGACAATACCTTAAATGAAACAGAAGAGTACTTCCAGTACAGAATAGCATTTGACCAAACCAGTCTGGCCACTTCACCATTCGTTGCAGATAAAGTTTCTGTACCCTTTAATGGAAACGATTCTGCATATTGGTATCAGATAAAAATTCCTATAAAAGAGTTCGAATCTCGTGTCGGAAATATTTCCGACTTTCGCTCCATTCGTTTTGTACGTATGGTTTTAGCAGATTTCACAGATTCTGTTACTATGCGTTTTGCTCAATTTGGATTGGTTAGAAATCAATGGAGAAAATATGATTTATCCATATCTAGTCCGGGAGAACAACTACCTGGCGATGAAAGTTCTGTTACTGATTTCAATGTCACCTCTGTTAGTGTGGAAGAAAACTCCACACGCTCACCTATTCCATATACAATTCCTCCGGGAATTCTTCGTGAACAAAACATAAGCGGTTACAACAATGCATTGCAGAATGAACAGGCTATGAGTTTACAGGTTTGTGAGTTACAAGATGGTGATGCACGCGCGGTATTTAAAGTAACCAACCTTGATTTACGAAACTATAAACGAATCAGGTTATTTACACATGCTGAAAATTTTCCAGGTTCACGTGGTGGCTTATTCCCTGTTAAAGACAACGATATTAGTGCATTCATGAGAATCGGGTCTGACTTCACCGACAACTATTACGAGTATGAAATTCCGTTAAAAGTAACACCACCTGGTAGTTATAATACAGAAAGTGATGCCGACAAACGCTTAATCTGGCCGGATTCTAACCAAATGAATATCTTACTGGATAGTCTGACAATAGTTAAACAATTACGCAACCAGAGTAGTGCTTCACAAATTTTACCTTTTGAAAAAATATTTGGAAATGGAGTGAAGATTAGCATCAAAGGAAACCCGGATTTAGGTGTAGCATCTGTGTTTATGATAGGCGTAAAAAATCCGAAACGAATTATAGGTGAAAACGAAGATACAGATGACGGACAATCCAAATGCGCAGAAGTTTGGGTGAATGAATTGAGGATGGCAGGCTTTGACGAACAAGGGGGCTGGGCAGCTCTCGGAAGAGTAGATATGCAGTTAGGTAACCTGGGTAACTTAATCATGGCAGGAAATATACACACTATAGGTTTTGGCGATTTGGAACAACGACTCAACCAGCGTTATCGGGATAACTATTATCAGTATGATATTGCTGCCAACTTGCAACTTGGAAATTTATTGCCGGAAAAAGCCGGTTTAAAAATTCCTGTTTATACACAATTTTCTCAATCTATCAGTACACCTCAATTCGATCCGTATGAGCTGGATGTGGAATTGAAAGATAAATTCAGCGTTATTGATGCGGATGCCAATCTTTCAAAATCCCGTAAAAAAGAATTGATTGATTCTGTAAAATATGTAGCACAGGATGTTACCACCATCAAAAGTATCAACGTAACCAATCTGCAAAAAATACGAACAAATCCGGACAAACAACCGCGTATATACGACGTGGAAAATTTCAATTTTACCTATGCCTTTATACAAACCGACAGAAGAAATCCTATCATTGAAAAAGAAGTTATCACTAAACACCGAGGCTCTATCGGTTGGAATTTTTCGCCAAAACCATTAATATGGCAACCGTTTAAAAAATTAAAGAATAACAATATCCATCTAAAGCCGGTAAAAGAATTCAATTTAAATTTAAAACCAAATTCTGTTGCGTTCAGAACGGATATTAACCGACAATATGGCTCACAAAAAATTCGAAATATCAGCGGTGACGACCTGGAAATAAAACCGACATTCGACAAATATTTTACCTGGGACAGATTCTGGAGCTTAAAATACAGTATTACAAAATCTATCAATATTGATTTCACGGCCAATAATAAAGCCAGAATTGATGAACCTGCCGGCGCGCTGGACACCAAAGAGAAAAAAGACACGGTGCGCCGCAACTTCTGGAAATTCGGAAGAAATGTTGGATATGACCATATTTTTAATGCTTCGTATAACTTGCCATTTCAGTTATTTCCTTCCTTAGACTGGATTAATGTGAGAGCACGTTACGGAGCCACCTATTCATTTCAGGCAACCTCACTTGCGCTGGAAAGCCTTGGTAATACCATACGCAATGGACAGGATTATCAGGTAACCGCTGATATTAATTTTAAAAATCTTTACCAGAAATCTAAATATTTGAAACCATATACGCTTCCGGAAGTTAAAAAAACTAAGCAGGAATATGCGGATGCTTTCTCGAAATACAAAGAACTGGATGATGAAGCCAAAACAAAAATCATTAAGAAAAAAGAAGATATAGAAAAGAAAATTGAAGACATAGAAGTGGCAGAAAAAGATACTTCAAAAACAAAAGAAGATATTAAGAAATTAGTGGACGAAAAGAAACAATTAAAAAATGATTTAAGGCAATTAAAACTGGCAAAACGACAACTGCTTGAACCTGCTAATCCTGTTTTAGATGCCGTGATGCGTCCGCTAATGATGCTGCAAAGAGCTTCCTTTAGTTATGATGTTAAAAAGACAACCGTATTGCCAGGCTTTCTTCCTTCGCCACTTTTATTCGGACAGGATTTTAAACAACAGGCACCCGGAGCAGCCTTCCTGTTTGGTGCACAAAAAGATACAAACTGGCTGAATAAAGCTGCTTCTAAAGGCTGGATTTCCAACGATACCACGCTGAATTATCAGTTCATTCAAACCAGACAGCAAAGTTTCAACCTTAAAGTAACGCTGGAACCATACCGTGATTTGCGTGTGGATATTTCATTGCAAAAAACCAGAGGTGAAAACTATTCAGAGTTCTTTAAAACAACTACTGCAAATGGTCCTTTCCAGCACCTGACACCACAGGTAAATGGAAATATGTCAATGTCTTTCTTAATGCTGAAAACGATATTCAGCAAAGTAGACGAAAATAATTTCAGTAATGCCTTTTTTAAATTCCAGGAATTACGGGAAATCTATTCACAAAAATTTGGCGGACTGAATCCAAATTCCGACACCATTTACATCAATGACAGCATCAGACTTCCAAACTTTAAAGAAGGGTACGGTCCGTTCTCTCAGGATGTACTCGTGCCTGCATTAATTGCTGCATATACAGGAAAAAATCCTGACAATGTCCGTTTAAATCCCCTGAAGACATTGCCATTGCCAAACTGGCGTTTAACCTATAACGGATTTTCTAAAACCAAATGGGGCAAGAAATTATTTACGTCTTTCAATATTAATCACGGGTACAATTCCACGTTTAGTATCGGAACCTATATTACGAACCTGAATTATTTAAACACACCTGGTTATTTCAACGAAGAACTCTATTATGTTCCTCAGCGTATTGATTCACTTTCAGGAAACTTCTATTCATTATATTCCATCCCTCAGGTTACAATTACAGAACAATTATCGCCGTTGTTAGGTGTCGACATTACCTGGAAAAACAGCCTGATAACAAACTTCGAGTTTAAAAAAGCAAGAACGCTTGGATTGAGTTTACTCGATTATCGTTTAACGGAAACACGCACCACAGAGTATGTGGCAGCATTAGGGTATAAACTTGCGAAATTCAAAATTCCGTTTAAAATTAAAGGAAAACGAATCACCTTAAACAACGATATAAATTTACGCGCTGATTTTTCATATCGGGATGACAAAACAGTAAATTACCGTTTAGACCAGAATATAGCGGAACCAACCCGCGGTCAAAAAACCATTTCACTCGCAGCCACTATAGACTACATCATCAATAATAAGCTAAACGTTCGCTTGTTCTACGATTTCAGAAGAACAACGCCTGCAACACTGGCATCTTATCCTACCAGAACACACAGAGGTGGATTGACATTCAGATTCTCACTGACTCCTTAATGCCGCATCTGTCATTCTGAACGAAGTGAAGAATCTTTTGAACATTTAGTACAGTTCCTTATAACATTTACGACAAAAATCTTATTTTCGTAAAAAATAAATAACATGAATATTCCGGCAGAATTAAAATACTCCAAAGAACACGAATGGTTACGCGTAGAAGGTGACACCGCAACCGTTGGCATCACTTCATTTGCGCAAGGCGAATTAGGTGACATCATCTATGTAGATATTGATACGGTTGGAGAAACCATTGCAAAAGATGCCATTTTCGGAACCGTAGAAGCGGTAAAAACCGTGTCTGATTTATTCTTACCTGTGTCTGCAGAAATTTTAGAATTTAACGAAGCTCTGAAAGACAAACCGGAATTGGTAAACAATGATCCATATGGTGAAGGCTGGATGGTGAAAATAAAAATCAGTAATCCTGATGAGATTGCCACACTGTTAGATGCAGCAGCCTATCAGGCACTGATTGGATAATGTCATTTCGAACGCAGTGAGAAATCTTGCTTCAACTAAGTATAAACCTAAAAAAATAATTCCCGCCATTTTATGGTCGGGAATTATTTTTTTTCTCTGTTTCCTTCCGGGGAGCGCATTACCAAAAGAAGACTGGCTGGATAAAATATATTTTGACAAAATTGTACATGCTGTTTTATATTTCGTATTATTTTTTCTGATACTTAGAATTTCTACCATTAAAACTTCTGCCGCTATATTGACGGCAACTGCTCTATGTATCGTGCAGGGAATTTTAATCGAGTTGGTGCAAGGAAGCAGTTGGATACAACACAGAAGTTTTGATATTTGGGATATTGCAGCCAATGTTTTTGGAGTAATAATTGGAATATTTCTGTTTCGCCAAAAACATAAGACTATTTAACTTCCTTTTTAGCACTATTTTTGATATGTTTAGTACGTGAAAAAATTAATATTCATAGTATTCCTTTTTACAGGACTTTTTGCCACTGCACAAGATGGAAATTACGATGAATTTTTAGCTCGTCAGTTTCTGCAAAACGGCGAATTTGCCAAAGCCGCAGAATATTACGAAGGTTTGTTTAAACAAAATCCTGCAGAATATTACGATGATTATCTCGACATTCTGGTTCAATTGAAAGATTTTGAAAAGGCGGAAAAAGCCATTAAAACACTGTACAAAAATTCAGGAAACAATCCGGTTTATTTACTGGATTTAGGTGATTTGTACCTGAAACAGAATAAAGAGGCAGATGCAGAAAAGCAATTCAACAAAACCATCAAAGAACTTAAGCAGGACAGATACCTGATTGGTCAGATTGCAATGAAGTTTATTCAGCTGAAGCAACTGGATTTTGCACAAAGAACATATGAAAAAGGAAAAGAACTTCTGAAAGATAAAAATGCTTACAACCTGGAAATCGCACATTTATTTTTTCTGAAAAATGATTTGACCGGAATGATCAATGCTTACCTGAATGAAGCACCTTATCAGGCAAACAATCTGACATTGATTGAAAATGGATTGCAAAAAGCCATGACAGATGAAAAATCAAAAGATGCACTGGAGAAAGAATTATTAAAACGAACACAATCCGCCAAAAATGATTTTGTCTATCAGGATTTATTGGTCTGGTTATACATGCAACGCAACGATTTTGACGGTGCGATATTGCAGGCAAAATCGCTTGATTTATTGCGTGGCGAAGATGGCGAAAATGTATTGCGCATTGCTAAAACAGCTGCCATTCAAAAAGATTTTGATGCTGCCATAAAAGGATATCAATACGTAATTGACAAAGGTGCGCGTTTTCCGTGGTTTGTAAATGCCAATCTTGAAATCATTAATGTTAAAAGAGATAAAATTGTCAATTCACCTAACTACACCAAAGCGCAATTGCTTTCTTTAAAACAAAGCTATCAGGATTTTATCAAGAGCTATAACAGCGAATATACTGCAATCAATGCGACACTTGAGCTGGCACAACTGGAAGCCTTGTATTTACATGAAATCGATACTGCTATTACGATGCTTACGCCTATTACAGAAAACAACAGAGTGGCAAAAGATCTGCTGGCAAAGGCTAAATTATACCTCGGTGATTTTTACCTGATTGATGAGCAGCCCTGGGAAAGTTTATTGTTGTACACGCAGGTAGAAAAAGCAGAAAAAGGCAATCCTTTAGGTGAAGAAGCAAAATTCAGAAATGCGAAACTGGCCTATTATAAAGGCGATTTTGAATGGGCACAAACGCAACTGAAAATCATAAAAGCTTCCACCACCGAACTGATTTCAAATGATGCTATAGACTTGTCTGTTTTTATACTGGACAACCTGAATACAGATGATACTGATTTTGCATTGCTCAAATTTTCAAAAGCCGACTTATTGCGCTATCAAAATAAACTGGCAGACGCAGAAGACACACTGAATGACATTTTAAAAAATTATCCATCCACAGCACTGCAGGATGATATTTTGTATTTAAAATATAAGATTGAAAAAGACAAACAACAGTACGATAAAGCGGCAAACTATCTGCAAAAAATTGTAGATGAATACGGAACGGATATCTTAGCAGACAATGCACTTTTTTATCTCGGCGACCTTTATCAGATTTATTTGAAAGACGATGAAAAAGCAAAAGAATATTACGAAAAAATTATACTTGACTACAAAGACAGTACTTTTTCCATAGAAGCAAGAAAACGCTATCGGAAATTAAGAGGTGATATTTAAGATTATATATTAAAACACATAGACACATAGTTTCTATTTCTAAATAGTTGTAAAGAAAGCGAATTCTCCGCAAACGCATAGAAATCAATAGAAAGAAGCGACGCTTCTTCTATATGTAACTCAGCTACACGCTTAATTTACAACAAAACATATTGCTTTTATTTTCTATGCATCTATGTGTTTTAAAAGTATTTCAGTGTTTTAAAATTGTAAAAAACGGAACTATTTTAGTGCTATCTTTGTTAACTTTAAAAGTTAAAAACAACAAAAAATGGGTGGAATTTATTTAATCTCAATTATTATTATGGGCGTTAGCTGGTACGTTGGATTTACCATGCAACGTAGATTTAAAGAATACTCACAAATGCCGATACGCATGACTGGTAAGGAAATTGCCGAAAAAATGCTGCGTGACAATGGCATTTTTGACGTACAGGTGATTTCTGTGCCCGGTGCACTCACCGATCATTACAATCCGCTAGATAAAACCGTAAATTTAAGCGATTGGGTATATGCACAATCCAATGTAGCAGCAGCAGCAGTTGCAGCACACGAGTGCGGACATGCCGTGCAGCACAATACCGCTTACAGTTGGCTGACCATGCGTTCTAAATTAGTACCAGTGGTACAGGTGAGTTCGCAATATGTACAGTGGATCATCTTAGGTGGACTCGCAGTATTGATGTTTACACAAATTCCTTGGGTTTTATTAATCGGGATTGTGTTGTTTGCTATGACTACTTTATTCAGTTTCATCACCTTACCCGTAGAATTTGATGCATCTGCAAGAGCGCTGAAATGGCTGGATAGTACACAAATACTAGTAGGAGAAGAACATGACAAAGCTAAAACTGCTTTAAAGTGGGCCGCTTCAACTTATGTGGTCGCTGCTTTAGGTTCTTTAGTGACCTTATTATATTATATCTCCATTTTTGCAGGTGCAAGAAGAAGAGATTAATATTAATTTGTCAAACTGAATCAATAATTTCTGTATCTGAACAACATACATAATTCAAACAAAGGCATCATTAATACGATGCCTTTGTTTATTTTAGTCTAATTAAATAAAAAACTTTGTCCACCGTTTAGTTCATTTTCAATGAGTTGTGTTAAATCAATATAAAATATTTCAGCATTTTCTTGGTTTATCAACTTTGAAAAATTATCTTTGCACTCCAATTTTAAAGGAAAACAAGAAAATTTTTATAAAGTGAATACATTATCTTACAGAACCAAAACCGTTACGCCGAAAGAAACCGTGCGTAAGTGGTACGTTGTAGATGCTGAAAACCAAACACTTGGTAGAATCTCATCTGAAATCGCAAAAATCTTACAAGGCAAAAACAAGCCTTCGTACACACCAAACATCGATACCGGTGACCATGTCATCATCATCAATGCGGAAAAAGTACATTTATCAGGTAAGAAACTGACTGATAAAATTTACGTACGTCACACAGGTTATCCTGGTGGTCAGCGTTTTATGACACCAAAAATCGCTTTGGCTAAAAAACCAGAGTTCGTTTTGGAAAATGCGATCAGCCACATGTTACCACGTACGCGCTTAGGAAGAGCAATGTTCAAAAAACTACATGTATTTGCAGGTGCAGAACACACACATACAGCACAAAAACCGGAAGTTTTAAAATTCAAAAATATATAATCTAAATGGCAAAGGAAACAATCAACGGATTAGGTCGTCGTAAGACAGCAGTTGCTCGTGTTTATTTAAAAAGCGGCAAAGGCACTTTTATCGTAAACGGTAAAGACATTAAAGAATACATTACTTTAAAACAATTGGTAGACAGAGCTATCAAACCATTAAATGTAACAGAATCTATCGATAAATTTGACATTACCGTAAACGTAAAAGGCGGTGGTATCAAAGGACAGGCAGAAGCTATTTCTTTAGGTATTGCACGCGCATTAGTGAAAAACGATGAAACGGTAAAACCTGCTTTGAAAGCAGAAAACTTAATGACTCGTGACTCACGTATGGTAGAGCGCAAGAAATTTGGTAAGAAAAAAGCGCGTAAAAGCTTCCAATTCAGTAAACGTTAATCTTCAAAAATTTATCAAAATAATATGGCAATTTCTAAATTATCTCAGCAAGAAATGTTAGACGCCGGAGTTCACTTCGGTCACTTAAAGAAAAAATGGAATCCTAAAATGTTACCATATATTTTTATGGAACGTAAAGGTATTCACATCATAGATTTGAATAAAACGCAGGAAAAACTGGAAGAAGCTGCAGCTGCACTTCGCTCCATTGCTAAATCCGGCAGAAAAATTTTGTTTGTAGCAACAAAGAAACAAGCGAAAGAAATCGTGCAGGAAGCAGCAAAACAGGTAAACATGCCTTTCGTTACAGAGCGTTGGTTAGGTGGTATGTTGACGAACTTCGTGACTATCCGTAAGTCTATCAAGAAAAAACAAAACATTGAAAAAATGTTAGGTGATGGTGCCTTAAACAACATTACCAAAAAAGAAAGATTAATGTTAGGTCGTCAGCAACAAAAACTGGACAAAGTATTAGGTGGTATCGAAAATTTACCTCGTATTCCTGCTGCTTTATTCTTAGTAGATATCACGCACGAGCACATCGCATTGGCGGAAGCAAAAAACTTAGGCATCAAAACAATTGGTGTGGTAGATACAAACAGTGATCCTACAAAAGTAGACTTTGCTATTCCTGCAAATGACGATGCAACAAAATCTATTCAGTTAATCACTAACTACCTGGTAGAAGCGATTAAAGAAGGTTTGGCTGAACGCAAGAAAGACAAAGAAGAAGCTGAAACAAAAACAGATGCTGAAGTAAAAGCGTCTGTAGAAACAGAAACAGCAGAATAAAACAAGTGAAAAGGAGAAAGTAATAAGACATGAGTTTATTGCTTTTTCATTTTCAAATTTTACTCATATCTGTTTTTTTTAAAAAATGGAGTTCGTGAATAGAAATTATTTAAAATTTTCAAATTAAAAATATTATGTCAACTGTAACTATATCAGCATCAGAAGTAAATAAACTAAGACAAGAAACCGGTGCAGGTATCATGGACTGCAAGAAAGCTTTAGTAGAAACGAATGGCGACTTCGAAGCAGCTATTGATTATTTAAGAAAAAAAGGCGCTAAAATTGCTGCTAACCGTGCAGACAGAGAAGCAAACGAAGGTGTGGTAATCGCATTAACCAGCGAAGACGGAAAATTCGGTTGTGCTGTTAATTTAAGTTCTGAAACAGACTTCGTGGCAAAAAACGAAGACTTCATCAACCTGGCAAAATCTATTGCAGATGTTGCTTTGGCTGGAAGAATCAAAACACTGGAAGATTTACACAACGCTCAATTAGACGGCGTTTCCATTAAAGATAAATTACTGGATACGGTAGCTAAAATCGGCGAAAAAATTGAAGTGAAGAAATACGAAGTGCTGGAAGGCGAAGGTGTGGTAGCTTATATTCATATGGGTTACAGAATGGGTGTTTTAGTTCAATTAAACTTAGCATTGAACGAAGCCATTACCTTAGCAGGAAAAGACGTTGCTATGCAAATCGCGGCAATGAACCCGGTTGCAGTAGATGCATCAGGTGTTTCTGAAGAAATGAAAAGCAGAGAAAAAGCAATCGCTCGTGAAAAAGCAATCGCAGCTGGCAAACCGGAAAACATTTTAGATAAAATTTCTGAAGGCGCTGTACAAACGATGTTAAAAGAAAACACGTTATTACCTCAACCTTTCGTTAAAGACGGAGGCAAAACGGTAGAACAGTATCTTAAATCAGCAGATAAAGATTTAACGGTGGTATCGTTCAAGCGAGTTACCTTATCGTAATAGTTTTAAGAGAGAATTTTTATTCTCTCTTTTTTTTTGTTTAAATTTATAAAATAACCAAAGCCAATGAATAAACCAATCAAACGTGTACTTCTTAAACTTAGCGGCGAAGCATTAATGGGCGACCAGCAATTCGGTATCCAATCTGAAACGCTTTCTATTTTTGCTGATGAAATAAAAGAAGTAGTAGAAGCTGGTTATGAAATAGGAATCGTTGTTGGTGGTGGAAATATTTTTCGTGGTTTACAGGCAGGAAATATTGGTATTGAACGCGCACAAGGCGATTACATGGGTATGCTGGCAACTGTTATAAATGGTATGGCTTTACAAGGTGCCTTAGAATCAAAAGGTGTGTATACAAGATTGATGTCAGCTTTGAATATTTCTCAGGTTTGCGAACAGTATATACGCAGAAAAGCGATGCGCCATTTAGAAAAAGGCAGATGCATCATTATGGCTGCCGGTACTGGAAATCCTTATTTTACTACAGATACAGCAGCAGCATTGCGCGCAAATGAATTAGAAGTGGATGTGATTTTAAAAGGTACCAGCGTAGACGGAATTTATACGGCAGATCCGAAAAAAGATGCAGCTGCAACAAAATTTGATACGATTACGTTTGATGAAGTGATGATTAAAAATTTACGCATCATGGATCAAACGGCATTCGCATTATGCAAAGAAAACAAAATGCCAATCATTGTTTTCAATATTAAACAACGTGGCAATATCTTACGCATTCTACAAGGTGAGAAAATAGGAACACTGGTGAGTTAACTTAGTTTATCAAGTTATTCAAACTAACTTTGGAATTGTTTCTGCATCTGTAAATATAAAATGTCAACTGCACATTTGTCAACTGCCAACAATTTCTTTTATATTTGCCAGTGAAAAATTAACGAAGATGGAAGAAGAAGTACAAATGATTCTGGATGAAACAAAAGACGCAATGTTTAAGGCATTGAAACATTTGGAAGAAGAATTGCGCAAAGTACGTGCCGGCAAGGCAAGTCCGGATATGCTGCAAGGCATTACCGTTGAATATTACGGCTCACCAACTCCGATCAATCAGGTAGCAAGTATCAAACTGCTGGATGCCAGAACTTTGCTGGTAGCTCCATTTGAACGAAAAATTATCGGCGATATTGAACGTGCTATTTTTCAAAGCAATATTGGCATTACACCACAAAACGATGGTGAAAATATCCGATTATCGGTGCCACCGATGACGGAAGAACGCAGACGCGATTTGGTAAAACAATCCAAAGGCCACGGAGAACAAACAAAGATTGTGATTCGAAATGCACGAAAAGACGGCAACGAAATGATAAAAGATCTGGTGAAGAATGGTTTAAGTGAAGACATAGGCAAAGATTCGGAAGAAACCATTCAGCAGTTAACCAACGAATACAATACGAAAGTAGACAAGATGCTGGTGGTGAAAGAAGAAGAGATTATGACGATTTAAATTCAATTGACAGTTGGCAAATAAAAAAGGTGTTCCGTTGTGAACACCTTTTACTATTTACATAAGTAATTCTTCTATATTTTCAGGCGTTACCACCAATTCTTTGTGTTTATATGCATCTGAAAAGGTAGTAGAAAATTTTACTTTCGATTTCGGATTCCATTTTATTTCAACAGCTAAGTAATTGTTTTTTTGTAATTCGATATAATCTATCTCTTGTTGTTGTGTGGTTCGCCAAAAGTAAGATTCATATCCAAGATGATGTTGAAATAAATATTTCCTGCGTTCGCTAATTACATAATTTTCCCATAAATGACCCACATCCGTTCGTCTATGTATTGGTGAAAAATTTCCGGTCACTGCATTGATAATTCCATTATCATAAAAGTAAAATTTTTTACCTTTTTTAATTTCATTTCTAACATTTTTATTCAACGCAGGCAATCTAAATACAACAAATGCTTTTTCTAATAAATCGATATATTTCTCAATAGTTTTATTGTCTGCTTGTACTAATTGACTGAGCTCGTTGTAGTTTACTTCACTGCCAATTTGCAAAGCCAATGCTTTTACAATCTTTTCTAACAAAGCAGGTTTGCTAATTTGTTCTAACCTAAATAAATCTTTATACAAATAGCTATTTGCCAGTAATTTTATATGTTCTTCTGCATCATTAGTATTCACTACTATTTCAGGATATGCGCCATAAATTAATCTTTGTTCTAATTGTCGTTTTTCTTCTATAAAACCAAATTCATTCACTAATTCACTATATGAAAATGGGAACAAATACATTTCGTATTTTCTGCCGGTTAATGGTTCATTAGTTTTATTAGCCAATTCAAAAGCAGATGAACCGGTTGCAATTACTTGTACTGTTTTTAGTTGGTCAATTATTATTTTTATAACGATACCAATATCCTGAATGCGTTGCGCTTCATCAATAAATAGTATTTCATTTTTGCCGATGATATTTTTTAGTTTAGTGCTATTGGGTTTGGCAAGCAATTCTCTGGTGTCGTTGTCGTCACCGTTTAATTGTAAAACTTTTTTCTTACTATTTTGGGCTAGTAATTGTGCAACAAAAGTAGACTTTCCTGCTTGTCGCGGACCGAAAATAAGTAACGCTTTACCTTTAAACAATCGGTCTTGAGCATATTTTAACTGAGCACGAACTATCATTATTTTGGATTCTAATCCTAAATATACATAATAATTTTGGATTTATGTCAAAATATTACATTATATTTGAAATCTATTTTAAAAGCAGACAGGATGCGGGTGATTAAAAAAAGAAGAAATTCTGACAATTAAATACTTATTAAACACATTATATTATTATAACTTTTACAATTAAAACCGTTATTTTTCCATACATTACTTTGTAAATACAATACGAAGTCTATGATTCAATTCGACACCACAATTTTAGAACGCATCTTAACTCCAGAATTTCCTGTTGAATCTTTCAGAATTAATAATTTAAAGATTAATGGCACCTTATCCGAAATTGATTTCCTATGAAATCAATGATATTTATGTGAAAAAAAACGGAGGTGAGAATTCAGATTTTACCATAAAAGAAAGGTTTAAACAAATAAAAGAAAATGATGGCTGGATTCATTTAGCCGGTGGTTTGTCTCTTGAGATAAAAGATGCTCTCATCAAAAAAATGAGAATGTCAAAAAAATACATTAAAACCATTAGTGACATCGGTAAAGAAAAAATTATTACTGATTTAGGACAACCAGAATTAGAATTAACTGATGATTTAAATTGGCTGAGTGAATACTATGTAGACGCCAGTATTTTAGTATACAAAAATGAAAAATTAAATATTTTTTTTTAAATCCTGAAACTCTAAAGATTAAAGAGATAATTATAGGTGAATTAGATAAGACCAACTACACAGTTGGTAAGTAATACTGAAATAGCTTACGAATTTACTATGGTGTAATGTTAAAAAGTCTGATAACTACGCTTTCTCGCCGCCTTTCGTCATTAGTTTATATTCACCTAAACTCAGCGAAGAATCCTGCACCAGTAGTACAATTTTTCCGATTTTAGAATACCATTTCATTCTGAAAGAAAAAGTATCTTTTTTCATAAATGCATAAATAAACGGATGCACATATAACAGGAAATTTTTCTCCGTATGAGATTTTAAATGGTTGAGTTCCATTTCTATATTATCTATAATCTGTAATGGCTGATCGACTCTGTATTTGCTGTTTGCATGCAATAAGGGCTCGCGTGTATCTACCACTACCTGCTCTTTCATGCGCTGACGGGTAATCTCCATCAAACCAAATTTACTGACAGGTAATATAACGTGTTTGGCTTTGTCCGGTTTCATCGCTTCCAGCATTGCTTCATATAATTTGTGTTTATACTCAGCAGCTTTCATATCAATAAAATCGATCACAATGATACCGCCAATATCGCGCAAACGCAACTGGCGTGCAATTTCCTGTGCCGCCTCCACATTGATATTAAATGCCAGCGTATCCTGTGCAATATCTTTTTTCACTTTAGGTCCGCTGTTCACATCTATGACGTGCAACGCTTCCGTATGCTCCAAAATCACATACGCACCGCTTTTCAGCGTCACGGTTTTTCCAAAGGCTGTTTTTACCTGTCGGCTGATATCAAACGTTTCGAACAACGGTGTAGCATCATCATATTTATTCAGGATAGACACCTGATCCGGTGCGTGCTCTTTTATATACGCTTTTAAATCACCGTGTAAAGAAGGATTGTCGGTAATAATTTTTGAGAAACTGTCGTTCATCAAATCGCGCACAATGGAAAATGTTTTATTCATTTCCTTAAGCAACAATTTGGGTGGATTCTGGAATTTGATATTTTCCGTCATCACTTTCCACTTATTCATCAGATTTTCTACATCGTGCTTCAGCTCATCCGGACCCACACCTTCAGCATTAGTGCGCACCACAAACCCAAAATTTCTTGGTCTGATTTTTTGCATAACCTGAATCAGGCGTTCACGTTCCTCAGGTTTGTCTATTTTTTTGGAAATA
Source organism: Chitinophagales bacterium (assembly GCA_044357355.1). GTDB lineage: Bacteria > Bacteroidota > Bacteroidia > Chitinophagales > JADIYW01 > JADJSS01. The sequence continues at coordinate 28,605 of JBIKPT010000004.1, read as the reverse complement.
CCAACGGAATTGGTAAAAGGCACCAGTACAACATATCTTCCCGGAATGGAAAGCTCGCAGGTAAGACGTGGACCTTTGGTGGAAATGGCTTCTTTTGAAATTTGGAAAACAAGGATATCGCCTTTTTCCAAAGCATCCGTCATTAAACCATCCTTTTGAATAGTGGGTTCAAACTCAAATTTATCCAATAAGTGTGATTGCTCAGCCCTGAATGCTTCCGAACTGAATTTACGGACAGAACGGATATACGGACTTAAATCTGAATAGTGTATAAATGCATCTTTATCGTGACCGATATCTACAAAGGCAGCATTTAATCCGGGATTTATTTTTTTCACTCTACCTAAGTAGATATCACCGGCTGCAAAACCTTCTTTTTCGTACGCATCAAGATGGTATTCGACTAATTTTTTATTCTCGAGAAGAGCAATTTCAACACCTTTGGAATTAGCATGTATAACTAATTCTTTTATCATGTGTGATGAGTTTATTAGTCGTGAGTCGTGAGTCGTGAGAATTTATGGCTCACAACTTATAACTTACGACTTGCGACTTACTTCTTCTTGTGACGGTTTTTTCTTAGTCTCTTTTTACGTTTGTGCGTCGCAATTTTATGACGCTTTCTTTTTTTTCCGCAAGGCATAATTAAACTTTTTTACTTTTTAAATTTTTGACGATTTCGTCTATTTCTTTATTAAATTCTATATTGTTCACCAATAATTTGCACATTTCAAACAAGCGAATCGCTTCATCATCATGTCCGAGTTGTGCTTCCGTTATTGCCAGAAAATACAAAGCCTCTGTATTTTGCGGTTCTAACTGCAGAATTTTCTGCAACCGTTCTTTCGCTTTATCATACTGACCTGACTGAATGGACAATCTTCCCAGCGCTAACAGAACCGGAACATTATCCGGAAGACTGTCTGACAGCTGACGCAGAATTCCGATTCCTTTCATCGGTTCCTGCGAACCTTGAACGTATGCATCCGCCAGTTTTATCTTCAAATCAACATCATTGCCATCTTTTAAAACGGCATCTTCGTAAGAACGGAGCGCAAAGGTAATTAAATTATTTAAAATAACAGAGTCTTCCGTTGATTTATATGCACTTACAAGCACATCACCGGCATTTTCCATAGCTGCTTTAGTTCCTTCAATTTTGGCAAATTGATAGAAATAATAAGCACCCAAAGCCGGATTATTCAGATTTTTCCAGAAATCGGAAGTTTGCAGATATAACTTTTTAAAGGTAGCGGTATCGGCAGGCTTTACTGCTTTCATAGCATCGGTAATGGCAGCTAACTGTGATTTTTCTGCTGGCAATAATTTTGCAGTCTGTTGCTGCTCATATTGCTCAAAAGAAAACGAACCAGTGCTTACTGTTGCTGTTTGCTCTTTTTTAACAACAGTTTTACCACCAAAATACAGTGCTAATGCTAAAATTATTGTACCTACACCTAATGCTATCTGTCCTTTCTGCACGTTTGTCGTCCTATTCTTTGCCAATCAAGCGTTTTGCACTTGAATCTTTGATTTGTTCAACAAAAACTTTAGATGGTTTGAACGCCGGAATCTGGTGTTCAGGAATTTCTATTGCGATATTTTTCTTGATATTACGTCCGATTTTCGCTTTGCGTGTTTTAACAATAAAACTACCAAAACCGCGCACATACAGATTCTCACCGTCAGCCAAAGTATCTTTAACTTCTTTAAAGAAAGCCTCCATGGCTACTAATACGTCAACTTTAGGAACGCCTGTTTTTTCTGAAATAGTGGTGATGATGTCTGCTTTTCTCATGGTTATTATTTAAATGGACTACAAAAATGCGAATTTTTTTCTAACTAACTTACTAATATACACGAAATTAGAGTTTTTTTAATATAGCGACTGATTAATTAAATAGTTTTAAAATGGTTATTTTGTAAACTTAAATGAAATCCTTCTCCAAAAAGTTAGTAGAATGGTATAATCCAACCAGCAGAAATCTGCCGTGGAAACAAACCAATGATGCTTATAAAATATGGTTATCAGAAATTATTTTGCAGCAAACCCGCGTGGAACAAGGAACGCCGTATTACCTGGCATTTGTAAAAAAATATCCAACGGTAAAAAAGCTGGCAAAAGCACCTTTAGATGATGTGTTAAAACTTTGGGAAGGACTAGGTTACTATTCCAGAGCCAGGAATTTGCATGTTGCCGCTAAGCAAATAATGGAACTGCACAACGGGAAATTTCCGGAAACACATACTACAATTTTAGCGCTGAAAGGTATAGGAAACTATACAGCAGCAGCAATCGCATCATTTGCCTTTGACTTACCACATGCCGTTTTAGATGGCAATGTCTTTCGTGTTTTATCCAGAGTTTTCGGTATAGAAACGCCTATTGACAGCACGCTAGGCAAAAGACAATTTGAGCAATTAGCGCAACAATTGTTAGATAAAAAAAATCCTTCAATATATAATCAGGCCATTATGGATTTTGGCGCACTGGTGTGCAAACCGCAAAATCCGCTGTGTGAGCAATGTCCGTTTAGCTCTGAATGTAAAGCGCTGGAATTAAATAAGATAAATATATTACCGGTAAAAGCAAAAAAACTTATTAAATCTGAACGGCATTTTCATTATTTTGTCTTATTCGATTCCAAAAACATCTACATAAATCAACGCACCGAAAATGACATCTGGAAAGGATTATTTGAGTTTCCTGTAGAAGAAGTTGTTGGTCAATGGTCAATGGTCAATAGTAAGTTCTTGCAAAAAATAAACTATAGACTATCGTCCTTTGACCATTGTCTATCCTACAAACAAACCCTTTCTCATCAATATATTAATGGTCATTTCTATGAAATAAGACTAAAAAAGCTGCCGAAACCTGAAAACACATGGCTGAAAATACCTAAATCGGAAATCTTGAACTATGCCTTTCCAAAAATTATACGCTCCTATTTGGAAGATAGATTAATTTTTTTAACTTAGATAAGTGAATTTATTTGACAAACATCAAAATTTATAATTTTGTAATCTAAATGTATCTCCATGAGTGTCAACAAAGTAATTTTAATAGGCAGATTAGGAAAAGATCCTGAAGTAAGAAAGATAAATGCCACGACAACGGTTTGTAATTTTCCGCTGGCTACAAACGAATCCTATAAAAATCAGGATGGATCTTACACAGAACAGACGGAATGGCACAATATTGTGATGTGGCGTGGTATTGCCGAAAGAGCAGAGCGTATTCTTAAGAAAGGAAGTACTATATTTGTGGAAGGAAAACTGAGAACGCGTTCGTGGGAAGACAAAGAAAATCACAAACGCTATACGACAGAAATTGTAGTGGAGAATTTCCAATTATTAGATAAAAGAGAATCAAGCGGCACTTCACAGGCTGCAAATACTGAAAATAAAACCGGTTCCGAAACGACTACATCGTCAGAAACCATAACTGAACCAAATTTTGATGATGATTTGCCATTTTAATACAACAGTAATTTTATAACCTTGGACGACGGCATACCCATACCTTATTTGTTTAGTTTTCTTCTTGTAATTCCGTGGAGCGAAATTTTTAATCCGTTCGATGCGGCAATTATCTATGAAGTCATTTTCATTCTGATTTTATTAATCTTCACCGCCATGATGTGCGCCGTCGAGGTGGCTATCTTCCTGTTTAAGCATCAGGAAATTCAGGAACTGGAAAAAAGTACCGACAGCACAGATGCCATAATTCTGGATTTCATCAAAAAGCCAAGGCGATTTCTGGCCACTTTCGTATTAACCACAACGTTATTTACGCTTGCCATAGTTCTGGTATTTGAGAATATGCTGGAAATTGTGCTGAAACACGAATTTGCAGAAACACACAGCACACTTTTATTTATCATTAAAATATCATTTGAGACATTTATCATCGTGTTATTTGCAGAAGTGATTCCAAAACTTTATGCCACGCAACAGTATTACAAAGTATCCAGATATACCATTCATGTGTTGCGAATTTTTGATACCATTTTTGCACCTTTCGTAAAAACATTAATTGCCACTTCTAATTTTTTCGAAAAACGACTAGAAGGTATCAACAACAGTGTTTCGGCAAAAGATATCGATGAGGCTATTGACATCACGAATTCATTAGATAAAACGGACTCTGAAAAGAACGATACAAAAATTCTGAAAGGCATTGTTAAGTTCGGTAATATTACCGTTTCTCAGATTATGCATTCCAGAATGGAAGTTGTTGGTGTTGACCACGATGCTACGTTTACAGAATTATTAGCCATTGTAAGAGAATCTGGTTATTCGCGAATTCCGGTTTACAAAGACGATATCGATAAAATTATAGGTGTTTTGTACGTAAAAGATTTGTTGAATTATATTGATGCAGATGATAGTTTTAAATGGATTGATATTATAAAACCGGCTCTTTTTGTTCCGGAAAATAAAAAAATAGACGACCTGCTGGAAGACTTTCAGACCAAACGCGTACATATGGCCATTGTGGTGGATGAATACGGCGGCAGCTCAGGCATTGTAACACTGGAAGATGTGCTGGAAGAAGTGATTGGCGACATCAAAGATGAGTTTGACGATGCCAGCGAAATTGACTTTAAGAAACTGGATAACAACAATTATATTTTTGAAGGAAGAACAGCGTTGAATGATGTTTGCAAAGTATTGGAAATTCCATCAAATACGTTTGATGATGCGCGCGGCGATGCAGATTCCTTAGCCGGTTTGGTGCTGGAATTAAACTCTGAAATTCCAATTGAAGGCGACGAATTAAAATATCAGCATTTTACGTTTCTTATTTTAGAAGCCAATAAAACCAGAGTAATCAGAGTGAAAATAACGCTTGGCAATTAGACGATTAGATAATTAGATGATTAGATAATGAAATTGAAAATGCATAGAATATATAAATCTCAAGGATACAACATTATCTCATTACCTCATCATCTAATCATCTCATTATTTTTTATCTCATTTCTCTTTGCTTCCTGTCAGGAAAACTACACACCAAAACGAAATGCCTATTTCCGGATTGATTTTCCGGAGCAACGAAATTTTATCACTTACGACAATGCCACCTGTCCGTTTTCTTTTGAATATGCCGATTACGGAAAAATTCAAAAAGACTCTTCCAATACAACAGAATTACACGAGCATCCGTGCTGGTTCAATATTATTTTTCCGGAATACAAAGCTAAAATTTATTTAAGCTACACAGCCATCAGCTCCTCCAATCCGCTGGATAAATTAATAAAAGACAGCTACAAGCTTACCTTTAAACATACTGTAAAAGCTGACTACATAGACGAAATTCCGGTAAGCGAAAAAAACAAGAACGTAAGCGGAATTATCTATGATGTAGGTGGAAATGCTGCCAGCGCCGTACAGTTTTATGTTACAGACAGTTCACAACATTTTCTTCGTGGCTCCCTTTACTTTTTTGCTTCACCAAATGCCGATTCTATTGCACCTTCAGTGCAGTATTTCAGGGAAGATGTTCAGCATATTATAGAGACATTACAGTGGAAATAAAATAATTACACACTCAGAATCTTACTTATCGTAAATAAACTTCCACGGTTGTGCCGTTTCTAATTGCAAGGCCAACTCAAGCAGTAACGCATCTTGTCCGAAAGGTGCCACAAACTGCACACCTACAGGCATATCGTTGGATGCTGTTCCTATTGGCAATGAAATAGCAGGCGAACCTGATATATTGAACAATGGCAGAAAGGATGCAAAATCAGCACCACGCCATGCGATTTCTTTGTAATCTAATAAAGGGGAGAAATAACCAATTTCCGGCGTGCGCTTGGTAGTTACTGCCGTCATGATGATATCATAATCTTTCTCTAATTTAACTTCTGTACTTTTTGCAGAACGTACCAACGTGCTTATGCTGCTTAATAATTTTGTTTTTCGTTTGGCAAATGTTTCTGCCAAGCCTAACGTAAAAGGCTCCAACACCGATTTATCCACCTTTGCGCCATGTGTCAGTCTTCCGAAATTGATAGACATGTAGGATAAAAAACCATAGTAGGTCAGGTAATGCAAGGTGAGTGATTCTATATCCAAAGGTACTTTTATCATCTCAACTGAATGTCCTAAGGATTCTAATAATTTCGCGGTTTCCAGCTGCACGCGGAAGGTATCTTCATCCATGTGGCCCTGTTTGCCTTCCGGTAAATTTTCAAAGAAGGCAATCTTTAACTTTCTGTTTAATGGATTTTGTACATGTCCTATTCTTGGCAATCTGCTATTGTAATGAAATTTTTCCGCTGCAGCATAAAAAGCAGCGGTATCGCGCACACTTCGTGTCAGCACACCCTGATAGACAATATTCACCGGCAAAGTTTCTGTGCCTTCCATATAAAACAAACGTTTACGTGTTGGCTTCAATCCTACCAAACCACAACAAGATGCCGGAATACGAGTAGAACCGGCACCATCATTAGCTGTGGCAATCGGCACCACACCACTGGCCACCATGGCAGCTGAACCGGATGATGAGCCACCTGTCGTAAAATCAGTATTCCATGGATTTCTGGTAACATGCCATTTTTCATTTTCTGTACTGCAGATAAATCCAAACTCTGGCATGGTCGTTTTGCCGATACAGTTCACACCGGAAGAAAAAAACTGATTGACATATTTGCTGTTTTTCTTCGCAACTTTGGAAACAAATGCACCGGTACCTTTTTGCACCGGATATCCTTTAATAAAATCATTGTCTTTTACGAAAGTAGGAACACCGTAAAATGGTCCATCGTGATTTAGTTTATCGTTATTTCGTGCATCATCATACATCTTAATAGCGATAGCACCTAAGGTTGGATTTACTTTTTCCGCACGTGCAATGGCTGCTTCGGTTACTTCTTTTACGGATATTTTTTTTGTTGAAATTGCAGCTGCTAATTCAGTTGCATCCATCGTACCGAGTGCATCATCGGTAAAGGCGTTGATTCTTTTTCCCATGCTTTAAATCTACAAAACTAATTTGTAAGAAAAGATTAGCTTTTGCATAAAAATATTATTTCCAAAATAAAACCACATAGAGATATAGAAATACAGCAAAACAGCCAATGATAAATTCTAATTTGCAATCAGAGAAACATATGTATAGCCTAAGGCTATACAGCTATGATTTCTTAATCTGTCCGGGTTTCTTGCAAGGCTTGCTAGCTGTCACGTAAGCTATGTTTCTATGTGGTTAAAAATAAAAATGCTTTTATATCTTTGTTTCCATGCAATCTACCGCAACAAAATCATTTCTGGCTACTCCTATCGAGTATCTGAAAGGTGTTGGTCCGGAGCGTGCAGACATTTTGAAAAAAGAATTGGAGATTTTTACATTCGGTGATTTACTGAAATTGTATCCTTATCGCTACATCGACCGCACGCAGTTTTATTCCACGCAACATATCGACAACACTCAAACATTTATACAACTAAAAGGAAAACTAAAAGACATTCGCGAACTCGGCGAAGGACGTGCAAGACGCCTGACTGCTGTTTTTTATGATACTGATGGAGAAATAGAATTAGTCTGGTTTCAAGGCGTAAAATGGTTAGTGAAAAGCCTGAATACCAAAGAAACATACGTGTTATATGGTAAACCGAGCTGGTTTAACGGCAAGCTCAACATTACACATCCTGACCTGGAATCGTGCCACGATAATCGTGGCACGATAGATGGCGAAAGCGGAACCTTCCGTGCGCTCTATAACACCACGGAAAAAATGAAAAACAGAAGCCTCGACAGCAAAGGCATTTCCAAACTGATGATGACCTTGCTGGCGCAACTGAAACCGGAACATATTTCTGAAAATCTACCGAAAGACATCTTGTCCAAATACCAACTGATGAGCCGGTATGAAGCCATCAAAAATATTCATTTGCCGGCAACTTTAGCGTTGCAAACCGAAGCCTTGAAACGCCTGAAGTTTGAAGAATTATTTCTGATACAACTCAACTTATTACAACTTAAAATTATCCGTAAACGGGAAGCCGGTATTTTCTTCGAAAAGGTGGACCATTACTTTAAAAACTTTTACGAAACCGCCTTGCCGTTTGAACTGACGAATGCGCAGAAACGCGTATTGAAGGAAATACGGAAAGATACCTTATCCTACAAACAAATGAACCGTTTGCTGCAGGGCGATGTAGGTTCGGGAAAAACCATCGTGGCATTGCTGACCATGCTGATGGCAATTGACAACGGCTATCAGGCGGCACTGATGGCACCGACAGAAATACTGGCTCAGCAGCATTATACCGGACTGAAAGAAATGTGCGACAGCATCGGTGTGCGTGTTGAACTATTGACCGGTTCTTCCAAAACAAAACACCGCCGGCAATTGCTCGCTGATTTAGCAGAAGGCAAGATTCATATTTTATTGGGCACACATGCTTTACTGGAAGACAATGTCATCTTTAAGAATTTGGGTATTGTGGTGATAGATGAACAACATCGTTTTGGTGTGGCACAGCGTGCCAAGCTCTGGAAGAAAAACACCATCGCACCGCATATTCTGGTGATGACCGCCACACCGATTCCGCGTACGCTGGCGATGACCTTGTACGGCGACCTGGATGTGTCGGTACTGGATGAATTACCGCCCGGAAGAAAACCGATTAAAACAGTACATCGCTACGAAACACAGCGCATTGGTGTGTTTGATTTTATGCGCGATGAGATAAAATTAGGCCGGCAAATTTATATCGTATATCCGTTGATTGAAGAAAGCGAAAAGCTGGATTTGGTGGATTTACAAAACGGCTTTGAAAGTATATCGCGTGCCTTTCCGCTGCCGCAGTACAACGTAAGTATTGTGCATGGAAAAATGAAATCGGAAAACAAGGATTTTGAAATGCAGCGTTTTGTAAAAGGTGAAACACAGATTATGGTGGCCACTACGGTGATTGAAGTAGGCGTGAATGTGCCGAATGCCAGCGTGATGATTATAGAAAACGCGGAACGTTTCGGCTTGTCGCAGCTGCACCAGTTGCGCGGCAGAGTTGGACGCGGTGCGGAACAATCGTATTGCATTTTAATGACGACGCATAAGATAAGTGCCGATGGCAAGACGCGTATAAAAACAATGGCAGATACCAACGATGGTTTTAAGATTGCCGAAGTGGATTTGCAGTTGCGCGGACCGGGCAATATGGAAGGCACGCAGCAAAGCGGCAATGTAGATTTGAAGATTGCCAACCTTGCCACCGATGGACCGATTATAGAAGAAGCCAGAAAAGCCGCGATTGCCTTACTGGAAGAAGATGCCACTTTAGAAAAACCGGAGAACGCTGCCTTGAAATATTATTTACAACACCAGAAAGGCAGCAATAGTGTTTGGAGGAATATTAGTTGAGTGATGAAAATATTTATCTTTATAGAAGAACTAAATGTTCGCATATAAACAATTTAGCAGCAAGCCTATGGAGAGTCCTACATTAATATTTTTAGAGCAAGTAAAAGACAATCTCAATTACGTTGATTATGATTTAATATACCAAAGTATTTCAGATATGAAATATAAATTTATACCTACTGCTATCCTAAATAAAGGTTGGTATATAGACAGAGTTCGCATTAATGAACCAAATGAGATTTTTACTAGCATTGATCAAGTAAGCCTATTCGATTATGATCGGATGCATCCTGTTTCCGGGCACAGAGGAAGATGTTATCATCAGTCAGCTGTATAGCGCGCTAAGCATTATTGTTGGTTTAAATATTATCAGAATTTCACAAAATAATTAAAAATACTCTTATGGAATCAGTACAAACATTAAGCCTTATATCAGGCACGTATGCACCAAATGAAGCTAAAGAGATTTTACTGGAAATGATAAAATCAAAAATAAATTTTCATAATCTAAAAAATTTCAGCTCAGAAATTCGCTATAACAGACCTGATCTGCAATCAAAAAGAAGAATTGAAGAACTAACAGAAGCAAAAGAAATATTGCTGGAAATAATTAGCGATGCGAAACAAAGTTCTAAGAAAATAAAAATTGAAGCTGAATTGTTGGTTACTTTTGAAGAGGAATAAAAAACACACTAGCTGCTTTCTGTAAGCACGCTGCTATTTTAATTCCATCATCAACGGCAACAAGAAATAACAAGCTAAGGTGATAAACAGAATACTTATTATATTCATTACTAATCCTGTTTTCAGCATATCTTTCAGGGCAAGTTGTCCGCTGGAAAACGCAATGGCATTTGGTGGCGTTCCCATCGGCAACATGCCCGCACAACTGGCTCCAAGGCACATCGGTATACCCAACAGCAACGGATGAATATTCAAGGAAACGGCTAAGGCTGTGACAACCGGTGCAAAAATTATCACCTGTGCTACATTGCTCATCACTTCGCTGATGAAAACAGACAATGTGGTAATTAATAATATCAGTAAAAACAGATTATCCGGTGCTATCTTCGCCAGCACATTTCCCAGCAACTGAATCAGTCCTGCTGCCTCCAGTCCTTTCGCCAAGGCTAAACCACCGCCAAACAGAATCAGAATTCCCCAGGCCATGCGCTTCGTGTCATGCCATTCTAAAACAGGCTGAAAAGTTGCATTTTCTTCATCTTTTACTTTAACACCGGATGGAATAGCAAATAATAAAACAGCTGCGATAAGAGCAATCATAGTATCATCTAATTCTAATTGAAATAATTTATTCCAGATACTTTGTGTAATCCATAAAAATGCGGTGAATAAAAATATGAGTAATACACGCCATTCGGCAGCAGACATTTTTCCAAGTTTATTAATTTCTTCTTTTATGTAGTTTGCCGTGGCTTCACTTTTTTCCATTTTATTCGGATATAAAAACCTGGTAGTAACCATGTACAACATCAGCAATAAAGCGATAGACAATGGCATAACCAGCTTCATCCAGTCAAAGAAATTTATAGTGTAATTAAGCTTTTCTTTTATAAAACCAACATACGCAACGTTTGGTGGTGTGCCGATAACAGTAGCAATTCCGCCTAAGTTGGAAGCATAGGCAATAACCAGCATCAATGCGACAGAGAAATTCTGCTGATTACCTTGCGTATGATTTTCTTTGATCACAAAAACAACAGAGGTAGCAATCGGAAACAACATCATAGTGGTTGCGGTATTGCTTAACCACATACTTATTGTGCCTGTTGCGATAATAAAACCAAATATAATACTATTGCCGTTGGTGCCGGAAAATCTGACTATATTAAGTGCAATACGCTTATGCAAATTCCACTTTTCTATAGCAAGTCCGAGAAAAAAACCACCCATAAATAAAAATATGATCGGATCTCCATACGATTTCGCAACTTCTTTTACCGGCATTATATTCAGCAATGGAAATAAGATTAGAGGCAGCAATGCTGAAGCTGCCATTGGTATGGCTTCTGTAATCCATAGAAAAATAACAAGTAAAGCAATAGCTAAAACTTTTGCGGCTTTGATTTCTGTGTGAAAAGGATTTATAAAAAACAGCAGCAGAGACAACAGAATGCCGACAACAATAAAAACCTGGTGTTTGTAGCTTTTTATCATAGCAACTAAAAATAGCTGTTTCTCTTAATATTCAAAGACAAATCTTTCCTGACTGATTAATTTTAATGTGGATGTATTTATGGTGCTTGTTATCAAACTTGCAAGCCTTCCTATGTTGTCTGCGGTGTAACTGTATGTTACATTGATTTCGCCGTTAATCACTTTTTTGGGTATGTAATAATTGTAGGTTGAAATTGGTAAGGCGTATAACAACCCTATAGGAACAGAGACATTACACTTACTGTAAAAGTTAAGCAATAATAAATACGGCAACTGACTATTAAACCTTTTAAAGGTTAGCAAAATCGTATCAGAGGTTGCACAGGCTACGTCCTCAAAACGTTTATACTGGAAAATGGTATCGAATTTATAATTGTATGTGATCGTGAAATTTAAAAATGAAGGCGACGTAAAGAACTGCATTTTATTTATTCTGCTGATGGAATCATATTGCAGCAAAGTAGAATCTGCGGCAGGCGAACCCGTTGTCGTATATTTAGTAAGCACATTTTTTTGAATATCAAAGAAGAGCTGATCAAACGTATTGAAAGTATTGAAATAATCTGCTTTTACAACAAAGTCTGAAGCAAAACGAGTATAATCAAAAACAAAATTCGGATATTGTCCGAATCGTATACTATCGTATCGTTCTTTTTCAAAATTATAATGCAACGTAATATCGAATGCCTTGTTTTCTATACCTGAGGCCGTATCGTATGCGTATTTAGTTATTTTAGAAGGTTGCTGACGAGTGAATATTCTCGGATCGCTGTTGTTTTTTTTACAGGCAAACAAAAAGAGTGGAATGAGAAAAATATATTTCTGCATGAATTTTATTTAGGAACCACGCCATTTCCAACTACATTCGGACCTTTTTTATTTTTGCCTTTATTCGGATTATTCGGACTTTTCAATTGTTGTTTTCTGTTTGCTTCAATTTTTTTCCAGTCGTTATACTGGTCGGCAGGGCAGCCAACACCTTCACGGCAAGACATGATGATTACAGAGCTGAAGAACAGCAACAGCAACCAAAGCGCATTTTTATTTTTCATAAAATAAAGGTAGTAAACTATCTTTTAATTTACAACTATTCGCTGATAATGGCGGTGGCTTCAATTTCTACCAGCAAATCATCTGAAATCAGCTTAGAAATCTGGTACATTCCTGTAGTCGGTTTAATTTCTGCGAAAAATTCGCCATGTGCTTTTCCAATGGCCTCCCATTGAGTTATATCTGTGCAGAAAATTCTTGTTCGCACCACATCTTTCATGGATGCGCCTAATTCCTGTAACACTTTGTCAAATTTTTGTAAAATACATTTCGTTTGTTCGTACACATCACCTTTTCCTACCACTTCACCGTTTATACTGGCTGTGGTACCGGATATTTCAATCACATTTCCGATTTTTACTGCTCTTGCGTAACCGACGATAGGTTCCCATGGCGAGCCTTCTGTATATGTTTGTCTTTGCATGATTTTAAAATAGAGTTTAGTTATCAGAGATTCAAGATTAAATGCAGATTTTAAGTTATCATAATTTTCAGTGCTTCCTGAATCAATTGCATTTCATAGCCTTTTTGCAAAGCATACTGAATGAGTTTTTGTTTTCTTTTAAAAATATCTTGTTCTTTAATAGTCTTGTTTTTTTTCTCCAGAATATCCTGCAATCTCAGAAAATAAGCACCTTCATCAATGGCGTTGATGCTTTGTTGAATTTTTTTGGAGTCGATTCTTTTCGATTGCAGTTCCTGCATAATCTTGCGCCTGCCCCAGCTTTTAATGTTGAATTTTCCGCGAGCAAATGCACTTACAAATCGTTCTTCATTCAAAAAATTATTTTCTTTCAGATAATTCACGTAAAAATCTGTTTCCGAGTCTTCTACAGCCAGCTGGTATAATTTTTGGCGCACTTCCGATTCGCAGCGTTCGCGATAGGCACAAAACGATTCCAGTTTTTGGATAATTTGTGGTTCGGAAAGCTGATTGGATTTCATATTTAACACTTACTGATTACACGCCTTATATATCCCAAACAGGATTGCGTTTATTATTAATCATGTATCGAAGATTTAATACGAATGTCAGAATCAAATAAATGATAACCGGTGAACCTAACGCAATAAATGAAGTGTAAATAAAGAAAAGCCGAACCCGTTTTGACGGCATAGACAATTTTCTTCCGAGGTATGAACAGACACCATATACACGCATCTCTATCATATCTCTCAGCGACTTTGAATGAAATATTTGCAGTGGTTTCTCTAACATTTTTTAAAGTTAGCAATTATTTACTAAATGTTCTTTGTTACCACTGCGCAAAATTTTGTATCCAATAGCACATTCCAGACATCTTTTTCCTGCACAATAATTATCGTTTAGTTCTATGATTGCCTGTGAATCAAAAGAAGTGTTCTTCTGCCAAACCTGGTTAGTGTATTTTTTGGTTTTAAAATTTTCTTCACTATTTGTTTGATATAAAACTTCAAACGCTTTGTCTTTATATTTTTCTTCACCACAGCATTTTCCGTACGCATATAATACAGGTGCAGCTACATTAATTTTAATAATTGATTTAAAGTCATCGCCTATGGATTTTGATTTTAATTTACTGAGTTTATCAAATACATAATGCTGGCTCCAGTAATCAGAAACCTCCATATTGTCGAGGAAAAAATCTGCATTATCCGTTTTAAGTACTTTGGTTAACAACGGCATTTGCTGCACCACCTTTGCAAACCAGGCCAGTCTGACTGTTGGGAATGAAACCGGTCGCATACGCAAAAACTGCCATTGGTGTTCCTGCAGTTGTGATAGCTTATATTTTTGCTTTAAAAACTGATATTCAGCTTTCAGCTCTCTTGGATATATTTCTACAAAATCTTTATTTAAGAATCCCGCAACGCCAAACAGCAAAGCTTCGATTTGAAAAATATCATTGGCGTGTTTCAGTATTATTTTATAATCCAGCAAGAGCGTGATGGTTTCAAAAGGTTCTTTATTAATATGACTACCAAAATATTTAGCTAACAGTCGATAACAGGTTTGTTCCCAATCGTTGTTATGCTCTTTTAAGCTTACTAAAATCTCATCAGATTTTCGTTCCAGTCGTTCTATCATCAACCTTTCTTTCCAGTTTTCCAATGTAAAACTATCTACCGCGTCGAGCATATTCTCACAAATTAATTCTTGTTTGGAAAGCATCATAGATTCATATTTTTCTAGCAATATAACCGGAATGCGTCCATTGAGCTGAATAGTTGGAAGCTGTAACGTTTCGTCATCATTAAAATATACGACATGCAAAATAACATTGTTGTATTTTTTATCATGCTGATGTTTATGCCGTTTCCAATCGGAAGCATATATATGTAGTTCTATATTCCCAACTAAAATAACGTCATCTATCTTTACTTTGGCATTCCAAAAATCCGGGCCTCCATCTTTATTGTATTTTCCAAAATCAAAAATCTGTACCTCGTTTCCATTAACGGTTTTTAATTCTTTAGTATTGAATAATTTATTTTGCCAGATAAAATGTAATAAACGTTCCTGCATAATGGTATCTTTCTACCTATTGAGATACATTTTATTGTCAAATTCCATAAAAAAAACAAGATATTTTAAAAATAAAAAAGCCTTCTGACTAATCAGAAGGCTTCCATTAACTAAGTTCTCTCTCTATTATCTTTTAGAACGGACAGAATTTACAATATTAGCTAAAACAATTTAGTAAATAATACGTTGCAGCAAATCATTAATAGAGAGGAAATTGTTGCATAAATTTATTGACATTGCCCTTTATTTCTTCAACAAGAGCAATATTCGATGACTCCATTAAAATAGCATCTATCCACTCTACTACCTGAATACAATCCTGTTCTTTCAATCCGCGTGTAGTTATAGCTGCTGTTCCAATTCTGATACCAGATGTAATAAAAGGAGACTTATCATCAAAAGGAACCATATTTTTATTTACTGTAATTTCGGCTTTTCCTAAAGCGGCATCTGCCTCTTTGCCTGAAATATTTTTATTTCTTAAATCTATAAGCATTAAATGGTTATCAGTCCCTCCAGACACTAAATTATAGCCTCTTTTGGTAAATTCATTGGCCATCAGACGTGCATTCAGCATTACCTGATCGGCATATTTGCCAAAATCATCGGTTAATGCCTCACCAAATGCTACCGCTTTTGCAGCAATCACATGTTCTAATGGACCACCCTGCATTCCAGGAAAAACACCTGAATTCAAAACAGCCGACATCATCTTCAACTCACCTTTGGGTGTTTTCTCACCAAAGGGATTTTCAAAATCTTTTCCCATCATAATTATACCACCGCGAGGCCCGCGTAATGTTTTATGTGTGGTAGACGTAACAATATGGCAATGCGGCATCGGATCATTCAGCTTTTTCTTAGCTATTAAACCTGCCGGATGCGCGATATCAGCTAATAATAATGCACCTACCTTATCGGCAATCTCACGGAAACGCTTATAATCCCAATCACGTGCATATGCTGAAGCACCGCAAACAATCAGTTTGGGTTTTGTTTCCAGCGCAATTTGCTCTACTTTATCCATATCCACTAAACCTGTTTCCTGCTCTACGCCATAAAAATGCGGAACGAAATGCTTGCCGGAGAAATTCACCGGTGAACCATGAGACAAGTGTCCGCCATGCGATAAATTAAATCCAAGAATCGAATCACCAGGCTTAAGACAAGCTAAAAAAACGGCTGCATTTGCCTGAGCACCGGAATGTGGCTGCACATTGGCATATTCTGCACCAAATAGTGCACATAATCTATCAATGGCAATTTGTTCAATCTGGTCAACTATTTCACAACCACCATAATATCGCTTTCCGGGATAACCTTCCGCATATTTATTAGTCAGACAGGTGCCCATGGCTTCCATTACCTGTTTAGAAGTAAAGTTTTCTGATGCAATTAACTCAATTCCAACTGTTTGCCTGTGTAATTCATCATTAATCAGAGAAAATATTTTTTTGTCGCGTTCCATGTCGCTAAAATAACAATTACTAATGAGTAGTACATAATCCTGGTACAGATTTTATATTATTATTGTATAAACGACGTTTTTTAGTGTTAATATTTCAAGTAAGCCTTATAACTTTTATCTAATAAGTTTATCTTTAACAAATGATAGCGATTATTCCGGTAGCTGGTGCCGGCACAAATTTACGACCACACACTTATACGCAACCAAAATCTTTGATTCCTGTAGCCGGAAAACCTATTTTGGGGTTTATAATTGATCAGTTGCTGGAAAATGGTATTCAGGAATTTGTTTTTATAATTGGCTATCTGGGTGAAAAAATCAAGGAATATGTAGAGCACACCTATCCGAATATCAAAAAAAAATATGTGACACAGGAAACCCGCGAAGGACTTGGTCATGCTATCTGTCTGACAAAGAATGTGATTCCTAAGAAGAGCGAGGTGATGATTGTTTTAGGTGATACTATTATAGATGTAGACTGGAAAAAATTTATCGGATTAAATACTTCCGCATTAGGCGTAAAAAAAGTAAACGATCCCAGGAAATTTGGCGTTGCTGAATTTGATGCTGAAGGAAACATTATTCAAGTGGTAGAAAAGCCAACGATTCCAAAATCAAATATGGCGTTGGTTGGTTTGTATAAAATCAAGGAATTCGATATTCTTATAAAATCTATTGAGCATAATATAAAGAACAATATCCGAAGCAATAATGAGTTTTATTTAACGGATGGGTTGCAGGAAATGATACGACGTGGCGTAAAGATGGAAGGCTTTAAAGTAGACAACTGGTACGATTGTGGTCAAAAAGAAATTCTGCTGAAAACGAATGCTTTGCTGCTAAACAAAAGGAAAAGAGTTGCATCTTACAAAAAGAATTTGCATAATTGCATCGTAATAGAGCCAATTCATATAGGTAAAAATACTGTCATTAAAAACTCTATTATTGGTCCCAACGTTACGATAGGTGATTTTGCGAATTTAAATGATTCCATCATCAGAGATTCCATAATCGGGAACTATACCAAACTGAATGACGTTGTTTTATTTAATTCACTGATTGGCAGCGACTCCTTCATTTGGGGCAGCAGTCAAAGTTTAAACATTGGTGATAATACAGAATTGGATTTGAGATAAAGTAAAATAGATAAAGAGTTAGCAAAAGTAAACCAAGATTTCTCGCTATGCTCGAAATGACAAAAAAAGTATGTTTGCAGTAATTGATTTAGAAACCACGGGCGGCAATCCAAACTCGGAACGAATTATCGAGATTGGCATTGTATTGCACGATGGCAGACATAAAATCGGCGAGTATACAACCTTAATTAATCCTGAAAAAGAGATCAGCGCGTTTATTTCCACCTTCACCGGCATTACCAATACAATGGTAAAAAACGCACCCAAATTTGTGGAAGTAGCAGATACCATTCTTGAATTATTAGAAGGGAAAGTAGTCGTTGCACACAATGCAAGGTTCGATTATAATTTTATTAAAAGCGAATTCAGAAGAATCAATATACCCTTTACAAAAAAGAATATCTGCACGGTACAACTCAGCAGAAAAGTGTTTCCTCAATTCAAATCACATAGCTTAGGAAATATTTGCAGAGATTTAGGCATTAACGTAGACAACCGGCATCGTGCATTCGGTGATGCAGCTGCTACAGCACTTTTACTGGAAAAACTCATCGAACACGACACTAAAAATCTTATCAAAGAATACCTGGACGATGATATCAATAAAATACATTTGCCGGAAAAACTAAACCCGAAAATAATTGAAATTCTTCCTGAAGAAGTAGGTGTTTTTTATTTACATGATGAAAATGGTGGTGTCATTTATCTGGATAAAACAAAAAACATAAGAGAGCATATTTTTACCTTTTTTTCTAAAAAACCGGTGGAAAAACACAAACAGCAATTGTATGCCGAAACCTGCGATATCAGTTTTGAATTAACGGGAAATGAATTAATTGCATCTTTACTGGAAACTACTGAAATTAAAAAAATGGCACCACGATATAATCGACCTGTCGCCAGTGCCTTTTATAAATATGGTTTATTTTCAGAGACAGATCAAAACGGATTTCAGCGACTGATGGTTAAGATGCTGGATGAAGACAACAATCCTCTTTTAAAATTCTCCTCCAAATTCAAAGCAGAGAAAATGATGCATTCCATCCTGACTAACTTCAGGCTGGAGCCAACCTTTAAGAAGATTGACAATGCATTTCATTATAACAAACGCCTGCAAGAAGTGTTATCAAAATTTGTGTATCCGCACGATAATTTCTTTATAATTGATGTTGGCCGTGGCGGCACAGAACGTTCTGCAATACAAATAGAAAATGGTGAATACAAAGGATACGGATTTTTTGAACCGGCTTACATCAACCATCCTGAAGAATTAAAAAACACGATACAACTACCGAATGAGTCTATTGAACTGAAAAAAATTATTCAGAATTACATTCGCAAAAATTCCAAACAAGTAGATTTGATTGCTTATTAAGCTATCTTATTTTTTATACAGTAATTTATCCAGTTGTCTCAGCTTAAAAATTGCTTTTACTATTCTGGCTTCCAGCAAAACAATGAGCACCATGGCAGCAACTCCGGAAAAGGTAACCAGCGTCTTTATATACATTAAATCATCCAGTTCTGTTCCTGATTTTATATGTTGCAGCACGGTAGCCGGTGCTGTAAAATTGTATTCATCATACACTCTTCCAAATGTATAATACTGATTCAGGACGAAAAAAAAGAGTGGCACATTTAAAATAAACAACAACACTTTCACCCAAATACTTTCAAGCAAAACAGAGTGCATCATAAATGCTGTAAAACGAAAATACGTAAACACTAAAAACAACGACCACATCAAATAAATGGCAAACTGATCACTTATGGCATGTCTTGCCGGAACAATCAGTAAATAAGAAGCTATGGCAGCAAGGGCAAACCAAAGTATCTCATATGCAATGCCTAAAAATAATTTATTATTCACTGATTTCTTTTTTGCAAATGTACAGAATGAAAATTTATAAGTTATTAGATAAAGGTTATATGTTCAATGAATAAAAAATAACGAGTATTCTCTATCTTTACACAAGATGGACGAACAAAGACAATTACATCCACCAATAATATTTGAAAACACAATACCGTTTTCAAATTTAATAACATAGATTAATGAAAATAGTTTCCGACAAAAAACAGATAGCCGTATTAATAGATCCGGATAAAACTGATTCAAATCAACTCCTAAAAACAATTGAAGCAGCCAACAAAGCAGGCGTCGATTTCTTTTTAGTTGGAGGAAGCTTATTGCTTAAAAACAACCTGGAAGAAACTATTCTAACTCTAAAAAAACACACGAAGAAAAAAGTGTATCTATTTCCGGGAAATCCTTCTCAAATAAGCAATAAAGCAGATGGTATTTTATTGCTGAGTTTAATCTCCGGAAGAAATGCCGACTTACTGATTGGAAATCATGTGCAAGCAGCACCCTTGTTAAAACAAAGCAAGTTGCATATTATACCAACAGGCTATATCCTGATAGACAGCGGTACGCCAACTACCGTTACATATATTTCCAACACGCAACCTATTCCGGCAAATAAACCTGAAATTGCTGCCTGTACAGCACTAGCAGGAGAACAGCTTGGACTTCAATTTATTTATCTGGAAGCTGGTAGTGGCGCGCAGAATGCCGTTTCGCAGGAAACGATAAAAGCAGTACGAAAAATGATTAAAATTCCACTCATAGTTGGCGGTGGCATTAGAAGTGCTGCGCAAATAGAAACCGCATTCAAAGCCGGTGCAGATATTGTTGTCATTGGCACTGCCATTGAAAATGATGTACGTTTTCTTGAAGAAATAAAATCTATTAAAAAGTAAATACGCACAGTTGTGCGTATCTGCAAAATCATACAAATTGAAAGGCAGAATTATACAAACAACAGGTTCCTGGTATCAGGTTTTATCCGATGATAAAATTATTACCGCACGCCTGAAAGGCAAATTCAAACTGCAGGAACTGGACACCACCAATCCGATTGCTGTAGGCGATTATGTCAGCATGGAGAAAACAGAAGGCGGAGAATTCATCATCAACGAGATTCATCCGCGCCATAATTACATCATACGACAGTCGCCAAGAAACAAACATCAGCGACACATCATCGCATCCAATATTGATTTGGCATTGTTGATGGTCACCATTGCACAACCTCGTACTTCCTTAGGTTTTATTGATCGTTTCATTGCAGCAGCAGAATCGTTTCATATACCTGTGAAAATTGTTATCAATAAAATCGATTTGATTCGCGAGAAAGACAAAGAGCTGCTGGAATACATGCAAATTGTTTACAATCATTTAGGATACGAAGTGATTTGTAGTTCCACAATTACTAATGAAGGTGTCGATACAATAAAATCCACCTTAGCAAATAAAACCACCTTAGTTGCCGGGCATTCCGGTGTTGGAAAATCAACTTTATTAAATGCCATTAATAAAGAGTTGAATTTAAAAACAGGCACCATCTCAGAAAAATGGGGCAAAGGCAAGCATACAACTACCTTTGCTACTATGCTTCAGATTATGGAAAATTCTTTTATCATTGACACGCCAGGCATCAAAGAATTTATGTTGCTGCAGGTAGAACCGGAAGAGGTGTCCGGCTATTTTAAAGACATCAAACAATTTGCGGAAGGCTGTCAGTTCAACAATTGCCTGCACCAGAATGAACCGAATTGTGCGGTGAAAGAAGCGGTAGAAAACACTAAAATTGCTGCAACACGTTATGAAAACTACCTCAATATTATTCAGAATATTAAGGATATTAATTATTGGGAAAGGAAGTGATTTCTTCCTATTTTCATTCTATAATTCTACAACTTTCCAATTCATCCATTAAAACATGCGCGCCGTTATCCAAAGAGTTTCCAGAGCCTCTGTCACTATTGATGGAAATATTAAAAGTGAAATAAAAGCTGGTTTGTTGGTGTTATTAGGTATTGAAGAAAATGATACAGAGAAAGACATCGAATGGCTCGTTAAAAAAATTATTCAACTTCGCATCTTCTCAGATGCAGACGACAAAATGAATTTATCAGTTCAGGATATCAACGGTGCTATTTTAGTGATTTCTCAGTTTACCCTTTATGCCTCCACCAAAAAAGGCAACCGACCGAGCTTTCTGCGTTCTGCAAAACCGGATATTGCGATTTCTTTGTACGGACAATTTATCGGCGAAACCGAAAAACAATTCGGCAAAAAAATCCACACCGGTGAGTTTGGTGCCGACATGAAAGTAGAATTGCTCAATGATGGTCCGGTGACTATTATCATTGATAGCCGGAATATGGAATAAAATATTAGCACTTTCTTCGTTCAATTACTGCCTACTATTAAGTTGGCTCTCATAAATTATGCTTACAAAAAAGCGCCAAACACACCGATTCAGGCAGGTGTATATTAAACAACTAATAGCAACGCAATAATAAGAACGGCAAAAACATCCGTCAGCAAAATTTGCATTTCTTAGTAATCTATTTTATATTTAATGTAAATCTAGATAATGAAGTATCCTAAATTTCTTCTTATTCTATTGCTATTTTCATCGGCATTTTACGGCTGTATTCCAACTGGTGTTCCACCTGCAAATACGTTTAATGTAAACATACAATCTGAAAAAGAACAATTTATTGAATTTGATACATCGATAGTGATAGATGGTGATTCTATACGCTTTTACATCAACAACTTCAATTTTTTTGAAATCATTGATTATCTCTATATTTCATCAACATCTAATCAATTTGAATACTTAAACGTAAAAACTTACTTTCACAACACCAACACCTATCAGCTTGATTCTACTACATTATTAACCGATGTGAATGCTGTTAATAGTGGCGTGTTTATTGACAATTCCTATTCAGCACACTCGTGGGTGCCTTTCATATTTACCAATAACCAATACATGTGTGCGTCTATTCTATACAGAACAACCGATGCAAGTCCGGAGCTCAAAAATGGCTTGTTTAAAAACACAAACCAATACATCGTTTTTAGAAAATTAAAAGGTGCACAATACCAATACTATTGGTTAAAAGTTAGAAATAATGAACAACCGGGTGGAACTAATACAATACAAATTCTAAACGGAAAATACCAACTCAACAGCATCACGACCGGCCTATAATTATATAATTTGTATATAATCTATCTTAAAACAAAATAATAAAATAAACGAAATCACCTAACAAAACAGGTGATTTTTTTTATTTAGTCTCAAACTGCCGAATTGCAATAAATCTCATTTGTGCAACTCTTTTTTACACTTTTTTTTCACGTACTGTACACATGCTTGTTGAAATTTTATAAAGCTGTGGGCAACTGCTTTAACTCATTCAATTTCAATCATATTATGATTATTAACACTTCCAATAAACAGCTTGTGGAAAAGTTCAAACGGAATATTTAAATCAAAAAAGTAGCTTTAAGATGTCGGAAACGATGAAACACAGGAATCCTACTTTTCAAACATACTTTTATACAAAACGATTAAAATACAACATTAATGGATACTGCATTGGCGACCGAAAAAATTTTACAGGAAAGCGATAACCGCTTTGTGTTGTTTCCAATCAAGCACGATAAAATCTGGGCAATGTACAAAACTGCACTACGCAGTTTTTGGGTTACGGAAGAAGTAGACTTAAGTCAGGACATCATTGACTGGGACAAAAAACTAAACGACAACGAACGCCATTTCGTAAAACATGTGCTGGGTTTCTTTGCTGCCAGCGATGGTATCGTCAATGAAAACCTGGTGGTGAATTTCATGCAGGATGTTACTATTCCGGAAGTACGCTGCTTCTACGGCTTTCAGGTAGCCATCGAAAATGTGCATGCAGAAATGTATTCTTTATTAATAGACACGTTTATTAAAGACAGCACCGAGAAAGACAGAATGTTCAATGCCATGGAAACGTTGGATTGTGTGAAAATGAAAGCAACCTGGGCATTGAAATGGATAGACAGCGCACCATCTTTTGCACACCGTCTCGTAGCTTTTGCTGCCGTAGAAGGTATTTTCTTCAGCGGTAGTTTTTGCTCTATTTTCTGGTTAACAGACAGAGGCTTGATGAAAGGTCTTGGAAAATCCAATGAATTTATCAGCCGTGATGAAGGCATGCACTGCGACTTTGCCTGCCTTTTATATTCTATGCTGGAAAACAAATTAAGCAAAGAAGAAATTTATCAGATTATCTGCGATGCTGTTGAATGCGAAAAAATATTTGTGAAAGACTCTTTACCGGTTTCCTTAATCGGTATGAACGATAAACTGATGTGCGACTATATAGAATTCTGCGCGGACAGATTAATTCTGGCTTTAGGATATCCTAAAGTATATAATGCACAAAATCCATTCCCTTTCATGGAAAAAATTTCTACACAGGGAAAAACAAACTTCTTTGAAGAACGCCCTACAGAATACGGAAAAGCAGGCATGGAAGCAGGTGAAAAAACAGTAGAAGTGGATTACGACGATTTTTAATTATTATATATACCAACCAAGTAAAACCAAATTATATGTACGTTATAAAACGCGACGGCAGAAAAGAACCTGTCCATTTCGATAAAATTACAGCTCGCATCAGCAAGCTGTCTTTTGGTTTAAATTCCACCTTTGTCATGCCGCACAGAGTGGCACAAGCCGTAATACAAGGCTTGTACGATGGCGTAACCACCACAGAATTAGATGAGTTAGCGGCACGCACCAGCGCAAACATGACGGTGGTGCATCCGGAATATGCCATTTTAGCAGCACGTATTGCTGTTTCTAATTTACATAAAAACACCAAGAAAAATTTCTCGCGCATCATCGAGGAATTATATAATTATATCGATCCGAAAACCAACAAACAGGCTCCTTTAATTGCAGATGATGTATATGAAATCATCATGGCACATAAAGACAGACTGGATGCTGCTATCGTTCATCATCGTGATTATAATTACGATTTCTTTGGCTTCAAAACCCTGGAAAAATCGTACTTATTGAAAATGTACGGCAAAGTAGTAGAACGACCGCAACATATGCTGATGCGTGTGGCAGTCGGTATCCATAAAAACGATATTGATGCAGCCATTGAAACCTACGATTTAATGTCGGAAAAATGGTTTACACATGCAACACCAACTTTGTATAATGCAGGTACACCAAAAGCACAATTGTCTTCTTGTTTTCTTTTAACGATGAAAGACGATAGCATTAAAGGAATTTACGACACCCTGAAAAACTGTGCGGAAATTTCTCAGGCTGCTGGTGGAATTGGTTTAAGCATCCACAATGTAAGAGCAAAAGGAAGTTATATAAAAGGTACAGGTGGCGAAAGCAACGGTTTGGTGCCAATGTTACAGGTATTCAACTCTACTGCAAGATACGTAGATCAGGGTGGCGGCAAACGCAAAGGTGCTTTTGCTATTTACCTAGAACCTTGGCATGCTGATATTTTTGATTTTCTTGAACTGCGTCGTCCGCATGGAAAAGAAGAAATGAAAGCGCGCGATTTATTCTTTGCATTATGGATTCCGGATTTATTCATGAAACGTGTAAAAGAAAACGGCAAATGGTCGTTGATGTGTCCGAATGAATGTCCGGGATTGGCAGATACCTATGCTGAAGAGTTTGAAGCATTGTATTTAAAATATGAAGCGGAAGGTAAATTCCGTAAACAAATCAATGCGCAGGAATTATGGTTCCATATTCTGGACAGCCAGACAGAAACCGGCACACCTTACATGTTATACAAAGACCATGTAAACCGTAAATCCAACCAGAAAAACTTAGGTGTAATTCGTTCCAGCAACTTGTGTACGGAAATCATGGAATATACTTCTGCAGATGAAGTAGCAGTTTGTAACCTTGCTTCCATTAACTTAAGCAGATTCGTAGAAAACAACACCTTCAATTTCGAAAGATTATATGAGATCACGTATATCGTTACCAAAAACTTAAATAAGGTAATAGATGTGAATTTCTATCCGGTGCCGGAAGCTCGTAACAGCAATATGCGTCACCGTCCGGTAGGCTTAGGTGTGCAAGGCCTGGCTGATGCATTCATGATGTTGCGCCACGCTTTTGACAGTGAAGAAGCTCGTATTTTAAATAAAAACATTTTTGAAACCATCTACTACGCTGCATTATGTGCCTCTAAAGATATAGCGAAAAAAGACGGCCCATACGAATCATTCAAAGGCTCTCCTATTTCAGAAGGTCAATTCCAGTTTGATATGTGGAATGTAACACCTACCAACCGCTGGGACTGGGAAACCTTGCGCAAAGAAATTATGGAACACGGTGTGCGCAACAGCTTATTGGTAGCACCAATGCCAACAGCCTCCACTTCACAGATTCTTGGAAATAACGAATGCTTCGAACCCTACACGTCCAACATCTATACACGTCGTGTATTGAGCGGACAGTTTATGGTGGTGAACAAACATTTATTAAGAGATTTAATTGACTTAGGATTGTGGAGCGAAGAAATGAAAAATGCGATCATCGCTAACAACGGTTCTATTCAGCCAATAGATGGTATTCCGCAGGAAATAAAAGAGTTGTATAAAACAGCCTGGGAAATCAAACAACGCTCTATCATTGATATGGCTGCGGATCGTGGCGCATTCATCGATCAAAGTCAGAGTTTGAATTTGTTTATGGAATCTCCTAATTATAAAAAGCTGACTTCCGCTCATTTTTATGCCTGGGAAAAAGGATTGAAAACAGGTATGTATTATTTGCGTTCCCGTCCGGCTGTAGATCCAATCAAGTTTACGGTAGATGTAGAAAAAGCAAGACAATCCAACAGCGCAGCAGAAAAAGAAGTAACGGCTGCTTATGAAGAAAAAAAGGCAGCTATTGCACCTATATATGAAAGCGTAGCCAATGCACAACAAGAAATATTTACACTGGCTGAACCGGCAGTACAGGAAAAATCTATTGAAGAAAGAGCCGTAGAATTTGGCATGACCGTGGATGATTTTTTAGCAGCCCAAAAAGTATGCTCTTTAGAAAATCCCGGAGAGTGTGAGATGTGCGGAAGCTAGAAATCAATTAACCAACTGGATTTAAAAATCCCGAACAGTGATGATCGGGATTTTTTTTGTTCTATAAAAATATTTTCCTACATTTACTCTACAAAAAAAGTAGAGTATGCAATTTTTGTTACAACCTTTTCCATGGTATGTTGCCGGTCCTTTAATAGCAGTCAATCTTTTTCTGTTGTTGTATTTCGGACAACGCTTTGGCATATCCACCGGTTTAAAAACAACTTGTGCCGCATTGGGTGCAGGCAATAAAATCCCATTTTTTAAGTATGATTGGAAAAAAGAAGACTGGTTACTAGTTTATACACTGGGAACTATTATTGGTGGCTTTCTGGCTTTTCAGTTTTTAGATGCCGGCGATGCTGTTATCGTTTCCGATAGCACAAAAACAGCCTTGGAAAATATGGGTATAACTGCTAATCAAACATTTAATCCGGTGGAGATTGTTGGTACCGAAAATCTGTTTACGTTAAAAGGCATTGCCATCCTGCTGGGTGGCGGCTTGCTGATTGGTTTCGGCACGCGTTGGGCAAACGGCTGCACGTCCGGTCATGCGATTTCCGGTTTAAGTGATCTGCAGCTGCCTTCGTTAGTAGCCGTTATCGGCTTCTTTATCGGTGGCCTGGTCATGACACATTTATTAATTCCGGTAATTTTTAAATAAACGAAATTCGTCATACTGTTCCGAAATTTCGGAATTGATTCAGCATCTAAAAATAAATAAATATGAAGCTACTTAAATTTCTATTACTAGGTATACTTTTCGGAATCGTTCTGGCTAAAGCGCAGGTGATTTCCTGGTTTCGTATTTATGAGATGTTCCGCTTCGAATCGTTTCATATGTATGGTATTATTGGCAGTGCTGTTATAATTGGTGCATTGATTGTTCAATACATCAAAAGAAGTAAGCTGAAAAGCATCGATGGCACGCTTGTAACCATTGAACCAAAACCGAAAACATACAAAGCCAGCATCTTTGGCGGCATTATATTTGGTTTAGGCTGGGCACTGGTAGGCGCTTGTCCGGGTCCGATTTACATTTTAATCGGTGCCGGTTTCTGGAGTTTCATTCTTGTATTAATGGGTGCATTGCTTGGCACTTTTATTTATGGAGTGTTAAAAGAAAAACTGCCGCATTAACTAAATAAATTCTATTTTGGAACTCTATAATTCACCAATTCATCAACTCTATAATTAAATAAAAATGGCGTACGAAGACTTAGCACCTAAAGAATTTTTAGCTGCCTACGAAGCACAAAAAGAAAATGCAGTTTTGATAGATGTTCGCACTGCTCCGGAAATTGAAGAAGTCAATATTGACGGACATATTGCCATTGATATTCAGCGACCAGGTTTTACAGAAAAAGTGGGCGAGATGGATAAAAGCAAAGCTTATTTTATTTATTGCAGAAGCGGCAACCGTAGCGGACAAGCCTGCAGATACATGGCTACACAAGGATTCGATAAATTATACAATCTTAAAGGCGGCATGATTGCCTGGACAGATACGGATTTTGAATAATGAATGTTCTTTTCTTTAAATCATCATCTGAACTGCGCAACTGGTTTCAAAGAAACTATTTGAAAGAGCAGAAAGCCTGGATTGGTTTTTATAATAAAAAATTAGAAAAACTAACTATTACCTGGACACAATTGGTAGATGAAGCATTATGTTTTGGCTGGATTGATGGCATTCGCAAAAAAATAGATGCAGACAGTTATTGCAACCGCATTACGCCAAGACGAAAGCGAAGCAACTGGAGCAATAACAATATTAAACGCATAGAAGAACTTATTGAATTGGGTTTAGTAACAGAAGAAGGAAGGTAAATTTATTACGAAAGAGACATCTCGAAACAAAATTCATCTTCTTTTGAACAGGAAAATGTAGAATTGCCTGC
>JBIKPT010000196.1:0-5027 GCA_044357355.1 Chitinophagales bacterium | reverse complement strand
ATTTTTGATTTACTTTCCTGTGGAACAAGATGCTTGTAGGTGATGTGCACACCGGCACCACTGATGACAATATCACTTTTGATTACTTTTCCATCCTGCATTACTACGCCTTTTGCAACACCGTTTTCAATTAAAATTTCTTGCACACCGGCACCTACCACGATATTTCCACCTGCATTTAAAATACTTGGTGCTATGGTATTAAAAATCTCTTCGCTGCCACCTACCGGATAAAATCCACCATTCATATAATGCAAAGCAACAGCTGCATGTATCACAAAACTACTTTTAGAAGGCGGCATTCCGTAATCACCAAACTGCGCTGATAATACTGCTTTCAGTTCATCATTGTCTGATATGGAATCCAATACTTGCTTCGTAGTTTGTCGCGCAAATTTATCATAGCCATTATTCATGAATGGTGAAGAAATAATGCGCATAAAATCAGGCAATACTTTTTTAGTATAAAAATCTTTAGACGTTTTATTTACTTCAAACAAAAGTTCTGTATACTTGTCTATCGCACGTGCATCTGCTTCTGCTGGAAAATATTCCTTCATTTTCGACTTCCAGTTTTGCAGCCCTTTCACGTATTCGTAGGTTTTGTCTTTAATGACTACTTTGTCATACACCTCACCCATGTCAGCCCATTTCAGGTTTTTATCGGTAATATGTTCAAACACCACGCGCAATAAAGAACCTTTTCTATCCATATCGCCTACATAATGTAAGCCAACATCCCATTCATAATCTTTGCGTGTAAAGACATGCGTGAAACCGCCTGGTGTGGTATGTTTTTCGCAGACTAATACCTTCTTTCCTTTTCTGGCAAGTAAAGAGGCTGCTGTCAGGCTTCCTAATCCTGATCCAATACAAATGGCATCATAATGTTCAGCAATAGTTGGTCGCTGTTTGTAGGATTGATAAAGTTTGTGGCTCATGTTATTTTATTCTTTCTTCAAAATCTTTTAAAACAATAGTTTTCAAATTCACGGGCAATTGACTGACAATTACCAAAACCCGTTGGATTTGTGTATTGGATAAATGAGAAAATACACTTATCACTTCCTGTTGCATATCATGCTGATACGCAATGGTCATAATTTTATCCAATCGCTCACCCGAAAACCCTTCCACAATTTTTGCAATATATTGTTTGTTTTCAACAAAGGTGGAAATCCTGATCAAATCTTCTTCTTTATAAATAATCTTTGATAATTCAATCAGACGCGGCACATCGGAAACATCCACAAATCCTGCAGCAGTCATAAATTTCTTAGTCTTAACCAATTCTGTAGTAACCTTTTTCAGGATTGCCATTGGAATCTGATTTATCAAATCACGTGCATTTTCCGGCGTCATATGCTCTGCCACAGTAGCAAGAAAATGCGTAGACATATATCCCATAATAGAAATAGCATCTTTCACCGGCATATGATAGCTCATATTTGCGGCAATCAAAGGACCCATTACTGTTTCAGAAATCTTGGCATTCATGTAATTTGGAAAGAATTTCGCGACACCGGTCAGGCGTTTCCAGATGTCCGTTTGGGTAAACTGAGAAACATCGATAATTTTTAAACGGAGCTGATGAATTTCGTCTTTCGACAATTTATCCAGAAATGAAAACTCAGAAACATCTGCTATTTGTAAGAAATGGAGCAATTTTTGAATTTCTGTTTGCTTTTTATCATGTACACTCATTGGATAAATATAAAAAAATGATTTTATAAAATCGTATTTTTGTCGGGTGAACGTATTTGAAACAAAAATAATCTGTAAAACATTTCAAGGCTTAGAACAGGTCTTAGCGGATGAACTGACTGCATTAAATGCAAAAAATGTAGAAATCATTAAACGTGCTGTTGTTTGTGATTACGATAAAGAACTACTGTACAGATGTAATATGGAATTACGCACCTGTTTAAAAGTATTGGTACCTTTGTTTGAGTTTGAATCCAATTCGCCGGAAGATTTATACGGATTTGCTATAAGAATTCCCTGGGAAGATTATTTCACGTTGGATCAAAGCTTTGCGATTGACTTCACCATACAATCGGAATTTTTCACACATTCACAGTTCGCTTCATTAAAGTTGAAAGATGCCATATGCGACCGATTCCGAAAGTTTCATAATGACAAACGACCTGATGTAAATACGGACAAACCTGATATTTTATTTAACCTGCACATCAATAAAAATAATGTAACTATTTCATTGGATAGTTCCGGCACTTCACTGCACCAACGAGGAAACCGTGTGGAGCAAACGATTGCACCTATCAATGAGGTTTTAGCTGCCGGTTTAATTTTAATGAGTAAATGGGATCGAAAATCTCATTTTGTGGATGCCATGTGTGGCAGCGGAACAATTGTTATTGAAGCCGCTAGCTTGGCTATCAACAAAGCACCAAATTTAGACCGAAGTTATTTCTGCTTTAAAAACTGGAAGAATTATGACAAAACCTTATACAATGATATTTGCACAGAGTTGGAATTGAAAATATCTGATTTTGAATATAAAATAATTGGATCTGATAACAATAAAAAATCGGTGTCTATTTCTGAAAATAACGTCAAAAAAGCCGGTTATACGCATTTGATTGAAATACGGGAGATCAGCATACAAAAAATGATTCCACCAATGGGAAACGGCACTTTAATTATCAATCCACCTTATGGTGAACGCATGGAAGCCTATCAGATTGACTTATTGTATAAGCAAATTGGCGATGCATTCAAACAGCATTTTACAGGTTATATATGCGGTATTATTTCCAATAATTTTGCCGGTTTGAAGTTGATTGGATTAAAACCTATGAAAAAATATTCCGTTATAAATGGTAAATTAGATTGCGTTTTCTATTTGTATGAAATGTATGAAGGCACAAAAAGAAAACAGAAAGAAGTTGTCATTGAATAAACAATTAAAACCACTATGAAAATATATTCGTTTGTTTTTTTGCTTTTAGTTTTAATGGCAACATCCTGTGAATTCTTTAAAAGTAAAGATGAAGATGCAATTGACATTCCACAAGGTATAACAGCAGAACAATTGCAAGATACCAGATATAAATTCAAGCGTGACAAATCGTATAAACAACAATTTCTGAATCAACAAAAGACAGATAGTGCGGTCATTACTATTTACAACATCATTAATTATCAAATCAAAGATGATGAAGCAAATATTGGTGAAGGATTCAATTATTATATTTTCGATATCTCCGTAGATAATCCAACCAGTCAACCTTTTCATATTGGAAATTTTACAAAAAGCTGTTATCTCACCAATGAAAATCCGGAATACCTGTTTAGTAATGTTGGATTTGCCTTAAAAATGTATTACCTGCAATCTGATTCTTCAGAAATTGATATGGAATATACAAAGCGATTTTATTCGGACATAATGCCAGCTAAAGAATTTTATAGAACCAAACTATTTGCTTTCGAAGTGAGTAAAGAAGCCAAAGATCCTTTATTTTTCCATTACAGCATTGGCAGTCAAAAATTTACATATAAAGTACGAGACGCACTTCGCTAATCCAACAAATTATTTGTATTAAATTTTGTAATTAAAATTGTATTATTGAATTATTGAACTAAATTTACAGTCCATAACCACTCAACTGTTATGGCAAAGTTTATTTTCGTTACCGGCGGTGTAACATCTTCTCTTGGAAAAGGTATTTTAGCAGCTTCACTTGCAAAATTATTACAATCTCGTGGTTTAAAAGTTACGATACAAAAATTTGATCCATATATAAATATCGATCCCGGAACCATGAATCCATATGAACATGGCGAATGCTACGTAACGGAAGATGGCGCTGAAACTGATTTGGACTTAGGTCATTACGAACGTTTTTTAGGTGTGCATACATCTCAGGCAAACAATGTCACCACCGGAAAAATTTATCAGGAAGTTATCAATCGTGAGCGACGTGGTGATTATTTGGGAAAAACGGTACAGGTAATTCCGCACATCACAGATGAAATAAAACGCAGGATGTTGCTGCTTGGAAATTCTGACCAATACGATATTATCTTAACGGAAGTTGGCGGAACCGTTGGCGATATCGAATCATTGCCATTTGTGGAAGGCATCCGACAGTTAAAATGGCTGTTGCCGAAAGAAGATTACATGGTAATTCATTTAACGCTGGTTCCCTATTTAGCATCTGCCAAAGAGTTAAAAACAAAACCTACGCAACATAGTGTAAAAGAACTTCAATCATATGGTGTTAATCCGCATATTATAGTATGCAGAACAGAAATGCCGTTAGGTGATGAACGCAAAAGAAAGATAGCTGAATTCTGTAACGTGGAAAGAAATTGTGTAATTGAAGCTTTAGACGCAGAAACGATTTACGATGTTCCGTTAAATTTAAAAAGAGAAAAATTGGATGAAATAGTGCTGGAAAAATTTGGATACAAAGATGTTCCGGACACAGATTTAACGGAATGGAATGATTTTTTACAACGTTATAAATTTCCGAAAAAAGAAATTACCATTGGTTTAATTGGAAAATATATTGAATTGAAAGATGCTTATATTTCCATTTATGAATCCTTTATTCATGCAGGTGCAAAAAATGAATGTAAGGTAAATGTAGAACGTATACATTCTGAAGAAATCCACAAAAATAACCTCAAAGAAATGTTAGGTCATTTGGATGGTATTTTTGTGGCTCCTGGTTTCGGTCTTCGCGGTATGGACGGTAAAATTTTTGCCATACAGTATGCAAGAGAAAATAATATTCCGTTTTTCGGCGTCTGCTTAGGTATGCAAATGGCAGTGATAGAGTTTGCAAAAAATGTATTAAAACTGGAAGACGCCAATTCTACCGAGATGAAGCAACATGCGCTCAATCCTGTTATAGATATGATGCAGGAACAGAAAACCATCGTCAATATGGGTGGCACCATGCGCTTAGGTTCTTATGCCTGCAAATTGACCGAAAATACGTTGTCACATTCTATTTACGGTGAAACAAACATTACAGAACGACATCGTCACCGTTATG